>DBYG01000077.1:35251-75816 GCA_002310175.1 Bacteroidales bacterium UBA1192 | reverse complement strand
TGATGACCGGAGGTGGAGGATAAGGCACAGGCTGAAAGCTCCGGCCAGAGAGAAAATTTTTTACAATACCAGGAATGATGGCACATTACTCATTAATCACCTGGGGTTGGTGGGGGTTTTTTCCTTTTTTCAGCTATCTTTGCAGTGATGAAAATGAACCGTTCCATATTTTTCTCTGTGGCGCTGCTGGCATCTTTTGTTGTTCCGGCTTGCGAGAACAAGGGTTTTGATGATGAACCGGAGGATCCGTATTCGTCATCGGGTGAATCACAGACTCTGACGGCCGATACTGTCTGGCTTAACCAGTTTACGCTTAACAGGGGTATACGCTCTATGGCTGTTCTGAATGAGAATGGTGATACTGTTGAGTTTGCTTCTTTCAATAGGGATGGTACTCCGGAGCTGTATCTTAACGGTAACGGTGGAGTGGGGTATGAGTTTGATGAGAATGGACGTCCCACCGTAGTTTACGGGTTTGAGGGGTCATCGGCCTCATATTACCAGCTTGAGTACGGGAATGATGCGGACCTGCTTGTGCCGGTTTATGACAACATGGGGGCTGGCTTATACAATTTTGCGGCGTTGCATACTGATGATGCGCGTCATTTCTCCATCCTGCCCGGACTGTCCAAGGTGACCAAGCGTTCAGCGGACAACAAGACTGTCTGGATACGCAAGTATGTGTTCGTGGATGCTGGTTCAAGCCAGTGGATGAAGGTCTATTCAGAGAACCACTACTCAGGAGGAAAGACTAAGGTGGACAGGATTGAATATACTGGTAAGCTTCCGGCCTTTTCCGACAGTCTTTCCATTGATACGATTGTGTTCACTGCGGACAGGTTCCTGGAGAGCTACCGTTACAGGTATCAGGATGAGAACGGCGCTCTCATCACGGAGACCTGCAGGTTCATCAATGACGGCAGGTTCCTGTATCCCCAAAGTACGGTACAGGATGGTGGGGAGTACCGGGTGGAATACAGATACTCCACAGGCGGTAATCTGGATCGCCTTATTCTGGACGGGCAACAGGTCTATAGCGCCACTTATGAGTATGATGCTTCAGGGAACTGGACTGTCATGCGGTTTGACGGCATGACGTTCAGGCGTTCTATTACCTACTACTGATTCCCGGTTTCTTTTATTTGAGCATGTTCTCCTTGGAGAGGGGAGACCACGGGCCGTCCTGTGCCATGAAGATGATGGCCAGCTCCTTGACCTCAAATGTGTGCCACTGTCCCTTGGGGATGTTGACGCCCAGGACTCCGGTGTCACCGCCCATGTGGATACGTTCTTTCTCCACTCCGTTGTCATTATAGAATACGGTGTCCATCTTGCCGCGGAGCAGCATGACGGTCTCACTGGAGAGGTTGTGCTTGTGGATGGCGGTCTTGGTGCCGGGGAGCATGACGTTGATCATACGCTGTGACTGGTCATCCTCTGTGTTACGCAGGTCATAGTTCATGCGCAGGCGGGGTGACTCCTGAGCCAGTGTCTGGACGCGGTCCAGAAGGTCATTGTCAATAACTGTCTGGCGGTCCACGAAACGTTTGTCTATTCCGCGGAATACGGTGAGCATCCTGCGGCGCACCACATTGATGTCGCCGTTCTCACCATCCACCTCGTAGTATTTGCCGGCATTGCGGTAGTACTCTATGAGGGGTTCTGTCTGTTTGTGATAGGTGGCTATGCGGTTCTTGATGGTTTCCGGATTTGCGTCATCGGCACGGCCTTCAATGGTGGCACGGTGCGTGATGCGGGCGTGTACGGTCTCATCGGATATCATGATGGAGATTACTGCGTTGACTTTTTCACCTCTGCGGGCCAGTATCTCATCCAGGTCCCTGGCCTGTCCTAAGGTGCGGGGGAAGCCGTCCAGCAGGAAGCCGGCCTTGGTGCTGTTGTTGTTGAAGGTGCTCTCTATCATGCCTTCCACCACGCTGTCAGGAACGAGATTTCCGGCGGCTATGAGGTCCTTGGCTTGCTTGCCGAGTTCAGTACCGGCAGCTATCTCTGACCTGAGCAGTTCACCTGTACTTACGTGCAGTAGATTATATTTGTTTGCAATTGCACCAGCCTGAGTGCCTTTGCCGGCTCCGGGAGGGCCGAATAAGATGTAGTATTTCATATTGTTGAATTATTCGGAAGGCGAATTTACTGCTTTTGGCTGTCTTATCCAAACATCGTGATGAAAAGCGGTATAAAAACTGTAATTAAGGCCTCTATTCAATGAACCATTCATTGGGCATAAGGATGCCCAGCGTGACTCCGAACTTGGAGGAACGGCTGTCCGAGGAGGTGGTGTTGAAATAGACGTTGAAGTTGAGTCTGTTATACTGTGCCACAAATGAGATTTCACTCATGATTTTAAGCCCGTCAAGTCCGTTGCCGTATTCCGGGCTGCCGTCGTCATTGAGTATGGTCTGTGCCGGAAGGAAGGCGTGGAACTCTGAACGTATGTGGAAGACGTTGTTGATGATCCAGATGGGTTTGATGCCGCCGGCGATGAAGGCGTTTGCACGTAAGTCAGGGTCAAACTGGAAACGGCTGTTGACGGTGGGTTCATATTTTCCGGCCTGCATGATGGATGCGTAGTAGTTTGAAGCGAGGTTACGTGATGAGTAGAATCCTTTGAAGCTTAATCCCAGAGTGATACGGCGGGACATCCTGTAGTACTGACTGGCCTCAATGGACATCTGGAGCCAAGACTGGTCTATAGGGGAGAAGTCATCTGAACGGCGGTTCTCCGGACGGAACAGGCTGTTCTCGGTATAGATCTGGGCTATGATGCTTTCCGAATGGCCTTTGGTGGGATACTGGATGGAGTTGAGTGTGCTACCTGTAAACATGACGGAACCTCCAAGTATGTTGTGTCTGGTACAGTCGTACTTGAATTGGTCTATGTTGATGTTGGGGGTCTGTGAATAATAGTCTTTGTGATGTGCGGCTCCTACGGAGAATACTGCCTTATAGTTATTCAGGAAAGGACGGGACATCTTAAGTTTGGTGAAGAACTCTATCTCCTTGTTCAAAGCCGGGGATATGTTGTCCGATGAGACGTTGGTGAGGCCGGAATTGAAATAGTTCATGTTATTATAGGCTATCTGCAGGGAGAGTGCCATGGGGATCCTGGTGGCCAGGTCATTACGCATCATGAACTGGGCGTTGTTATAGACTCTTCCTATCTGTCCCTCCATGTTGAATGTGGTGGAGGCCTCACCTATATGACGGTATGAGACGGCTCCGTACAGCTGGCTGGTGTTGCCGGAGGAGATGCATCCTCCCAGGTCAAAGGTGGGGTGGTCATCAATGGTGACGTCCAGCTTGAGGCTGAAGGTGGAATCCTCCGGGTTCATCTCAGTGCTGGGAAGAGCTTTCTTGATGGCTTCATCAGAGAGCAGCTTGAAGTATCCCATCTTGAAATCCTCAAAGTCAAATTGTCCCCGGTCAGCGTTGAACTCCTTGGATATGTAACGCCGCTGGGCTGAATTCACGCCGTAGACTTCAATATTGCTGAATATCATTTCAGGGACGCGGCTCTTGAAGGTGCGGCGCATGTTGGTGAGCTCCACGGAATCCCTGCGGGCATATATCCGGCCTTTGATGGAGTCAATCATGGGGAGGGTGTTGAGGTAACCTATCCTTTCCACAACGTCAATCTTATGGAAATCCATCATTCCTATTTCATCCAGGTTGAAGTCCAGCTTTATTCCGAGTTCAGGGTCAAGGTTATAGTCACTGCGCTGCATGATCATGCTGCGTACCTGCCCCATAAGGTCATACTCATCAGGAAGGGTGTAGTTCTCCGCTCTGTCAGTGGACATGGCCACCACGCTGCCTATGATGAAATCCGGATGGAACTCCTCAATCATGACATCTACAGGGAAGTTGTCATAAATGCCTCCGTCATAAGCTATTATGGAGTCTATACGGATGGGGCTGAACACAAAGGGAAGTGACATGGAGGCACGTACGGCGTTACCCAGGTCACCCTTACCCAGTATGATGGGGCGCTTCTTGAAGACATCCGATGCTACCGCACGGAAGGGAACCATGAGCCTGTCGAAATCATTGCCGCATGCTGCCGATGCACCGGAATAGACATCAACGAAGGCCAGGTTCATCTGCAACGGGTCAACGACACTGTTGTTCATGGGACGTATGATGGTCATGGAGTCTCTCACAGCGAGTCCGGCCTGGACGATGGAGGGAGTGGGGGGAGATTGTTTGAAATAGAACTGATAGCTCATGTCTTTCTCACCCGTGTACCAGCGGCGGAACTCATCTGACCGTATGAGTTCCTGCATCTCGTCCGGAGAGTAGCCCATGGAATACAGGGAACCTATGATGGCTCCCATGGAGGTTCCTGCTATATAGTCTATGGGAATGTCATTCTCCTCAAGGGCACGGATGAGTCCTATATGGGCCATTCCCTTGGCGCCTCCTCCGCTTAGGACGAGACCCACTTTCTGGCTGCTGGCGGGGATGACCATCAGCAGCGACGCAAGCGTGAGCAATATGTTTCCAGCTATTCTGCCCATGAGATACTCTCCAGAACAAAGGTAAGTAAAAAAACACGGCACAGTTTCACTGCGTCGTGTTTTTTTAGCTGTAGTGTTGTCCGGCGGTCAGATTAGCTCCACGCTGCGGCGGATGAATGAGGAGAGAGCCTCACCCTTGAGCATACCGTTCTGGAGCAGAGCCAGGTCAATAAGCTCATGTACTATCTTGTTGCCTGCAGCGTACTCGGAGTAAATGCCGGATATGGTGTTCTCGGCTTCCGATATACGGCTGTCTATATCCTTCATCTCATCTTTCTCAGCCTGCGGCACTTCCTCGTCTTTCTTGCCTTCACGCGCCTTACGCAACTCTGACTGGCGTGCCTTCAGGGCTGTGAGCTTGTCGTCCTCAGGCTTGACCTTGGCGTCACAGGCGGCACCGGCTTCCTCAAGCACACGCTGTATGAGTTTGTGGTCCCTGTTCAGGATCACGGTGTACATGTCAGGCATATCGCCGTAGAAACTCATTCCGGGCTGTATGGCTGCCATATCCTTCATTCTGCGCATATACTCGCTGCAGGTGACCATAACGGGTAGGGCGGACTCACCCAGACTCTGGGCGTCAACATGGAAATCAGCCTTCTCTATCTTGGGCATCTGGCTGCTGAACACCTTGGTGATCATACGCAGCTGTCCGGCGGGCAGATCGTTCTTTACGGCATCCTCCTTGGATATGAGGTTGTCTATGGAGTCACTGTCAACTCTCTGGAAACGGCTGTTGCCTCCGAATTTCTGCTCCAGCATTCCTATCATGGGGATATCCAGCTGGTTGTCCATGAGCAGCACGTTATAGCCTTTGTTGCGGGCAGCCTCGATATATCCGAACTGTTCCTCCCTGTTGGTGGCGTATAGGTATATGAGGCTCTTGTTCTTGTCAGTCTGGGCGGTCTCGATGAGTTTCTTGTACTCCTCATAAGTGAAGTATGTGCCTTCAGTGTCCTTGAAGAGGGCCACTTTCTCCATCTTGGAGTAGAAATCTTCCTCTGTGAGCATTCCGTAGTTTATGAAGAGCTTGATGTCGTCCCACTTGCCTTCAAACTCCTTGCGGTCATTCTTGAATATGGATGTGAGACGGTCCGCCACCTTCTTGGTGATGTAACCGGATATCTTCTTTACGTTGGAGTCACTCTGCAGATATGAGCGTGACACGTTCAGAGGGATGTCCGGGGAATCAATGACACCGTGAAGCAGGGTGAGGAAGTCCGGAACTATTCCTTCCACGGAATCCGTGACGAACACCTGGTTACAGTAGAGCTGTATGCGGTTCTTCTGAAGGTCCAGGTTGGTCTTGATCTTGGGGAAATAAAGGAT
Source organism: Bacteroidales bacterium UBA1192 (assembly GCA_002310175.1). Classification (GTDB taxonomy): domain Bacteria; phylum Bacteroidota; class Bacteroidia; order Bacteroidales; family Bacteroidaceae; genus Colenecus. The sequence continues at coordinate 69,949 of DBYG01000077.1, read as the reverse complement.
TCCGGTCAGATGGAACGGGAAATCTACGTTCAGGTGTATCCAGAACATGGGCTCCTCCTGCATGGGGTAGAGCTCGCGGTAGAATCCCTTGTAGTCCTCGTCCTTGAGCTCGGAGGGAGTCTTGGTCCAGAGGGGTTCCACGTTGTTGATGATGTTGTCCTCGGCAGTCTCTGTCTCCTTGCCGTCCTTCCACTCTTTCTTCTTGCCGCATGCTATGGGGACGGGGAGGAAACGGCAATATTTCCTGAGCAGTCCCTGTATGGTGCTCTCCTGCAGATACTCCTTGCTGTCATCATCAAGATAGAGGATGATGTCTGTTCCGCGATCAGCCTTATCAGAGTCAGTGAGCTGGAATTCCGGTGATCCGTCACAGCTCCATTTGACGGCCTGGGAACCGTCCTGATAGGATTTGGTGATGATCTCTACTTTACTGGAGACCATGAAGGCTGAGTAGAATCCCAGTCCGAAATGACCTATGATGGCGTTTGCGTCATTCTTATACTTGTCAAGGAAATCATTGGCACCTGAGAATGCAATCTGATTGATGTACTTGTCAATCTCCTCGGCAGTCATACCTATACCGCGATCACTTACGGTTATGGTATCCTTACCTACAGTGACGTGTACAGTGAGGTCACCCATCTCACCCTTGAAATCACCCTTTGAGGAGAGTGTCTTGAGTTTCTGTGTGGCATCCACTGCGTTCGATACCATCTCACGGAGAAATATCTCCCTGTCACTGTAAAGAAACTGTTTGATGACCGGGAATATGTTCTCGGTCGTTACTCCAATCTTACCTTTCTGCATAATATCAACTGATTTTTACAATTGTTTCACTGTTTTCTACGTCTATCTCAAGCTTGTTACCGGGCTTGCAGTTACCGTCTATCATAACCTCGGCTATACGGTCCTCAACAAGGTTCTGTATGGCACGTTTGAGGGGACGGGCACCGAATTCACGGCTGTATCCTTTATCGGAGAGCAGTGCGAGTGCCTCATTGGTTATGCTGAAGCCGTATCCCATGGCCTCCACGCGGGAGCGGAGAAGGCCTATCTCTATGTCCACTATCTTGGATACGGCTTCACGGTCCAGCTGGTTGAAGGTTATGATCTCGTCAATACGGTTTATGAACTCGGGCGAGAAGGATTTATGGAGAGCCTTGCGGATGATGTCCTGACGGGCTCCCTCCAGAGTGGTGTCAGTGGTACCGAAGCCTATACCTTGTCCGTATTCCTGGATCTGTCTGGACCCTATGTTGGAGGTCATTATAATTATGGTGTTGCGGAAATCCACAGTACGGCTGTCACTGTCAGTGAGGCGGCCTTCATCCATTACCTGGAGCAGGATGTTGAATACGTCCTGATGAGCTTTCTCAATCTCGTCAAAGAGAACGATGGAGTAGGGCTTGCGGCGTACTTTTTCAGTTAGCTGGCCGCCCTCTTCATAACCTACGTAGCCCGGAGGGGCCCCCACAAGACGGGATACAGCGAATTTTTCCATGAACTCACTCATGTCCACGCGTATGAGCGAGTCTTCACTCCCGAAGAGTTCCACCGCAAGCTGTTTGGCAAGCAGTGTCTTACCCACGCCTGTGGGTCCGAGGAAGAGGAAGGAGCCTATGGGTTTGTTGGGATTTTTCAAACCGCAACGGCTGCGGCGTATGGCTTTGGCCAATGTATCGACAGCTGCATCCTGAGCTATGACTTTGGATTTGAGGGCGGGAGCGAGGCTACGCAGGCGCTCACCCTCCTCACGGGCCATCTTCTGTACCGGGATGCCGGTCATCATTGAGACCACCTGGGCTATGTTGTCGGCATCGACTGTCTCGCGGCGGCTCTTGAGTGACTCTTCCCAGTCATGCTTCATGACTTCAAGCTGGTTTTCAAGATCTTTTTCACGGTCACGGAAACGGGCGGCAAGCTCAAAGTCCTGACGGACTACGGCATCATTCTTCCCGTCACGTGTGAAATCTATCTCCTGCTGTTTCTCTTCTATTTCCTTGGGGAGAGATATGTTGGACAGATGGGTACGTGAGCCGGATTCGTCCATCACATCAATGGCCTTATCGGGGAATGAGCGGTCTGTTATGTAACGCTCAGCCAGATGTACGCAGGACTCAAGAGCCTCATCGGTATAGGTGACATTGTGATGTTCCTCATAATGCGGCTTGAGATTCTTGAGAATGAGCAGGGTCTCTTCCGGAGTGGTGGGTTCCACTATGATTTTCTGGAAACGGCGTTCCAGCGCTCCGTCCTTCTCGATAGACTTGCGGTATTCATCCACGGTGGTGGCGCCTATGCATTGGATCTCACCTCTGGAGAGTGCGGGCTTGAGCATGTTGGCGGCATCCATAGAACCGGGGGCTGAGCCTGCTCCTATTATAGTGTGGACCTCGTCAATAAATATGATTATGTCAGGATTTTTCTTAAGTTCCTGAATGATGGAACGTATCCTTTCTTCAAACTGTCCGCGATATTTGGTGCCTGCCACAACTGCGGCCATATCGAGTGCCAACACCCTTTTGCCGAACAGCATGGGTGAGACCTTGCGGGAGACGATCCTCTGGGATAATCCTTCCACTATGGCTGATTTGCCGACTCCGGGTTCACCTATGAGGATGGGATTGTTCTTCTTGCGGCGGGTAAGTATCTGTGCCAGTCTCTCTATCTCTTTTTCACGGCCTACAACGGGATCCATACGGCCCTCCAGAGCAGCCAGAGTCATATCGACACTGAAACTGTCCAGGACCGGGGTCTTGCTGCCCGATTGACGGGTGGCTGTGGCAGAGCCGCTGTTCCTGGCGTTTGGGGATGATGAATCCGAGGGGGATGATGCTACGAAATCGTCATCATCCTCATCGTCATAGTTTCCTCCCATGCCCATCTGTACATTGCTCCCGTCCTCTTTAGGAAGGACTTCAGAGAGTTTCTTGTAATCGACATGGTACTCAGACAGTATCTGTGCGGCTCTGGCGGAGTGGTCCCTGGCTATGGCCAGAAGCATATGTTCGGCCTGGACTTCATCGGACTTGCGGAGCCTGGCCTCGAGGGCACTGATCTTGAGGAGACGTGTTACTACCACAGAGACGGATATGTTCTCTATGGATACTTTAGATGTAACGGTATGGTCCGATGAGGACTGTAGGGACTCAAGACGCGACTTGAGGCTTAACAGATTAACATTGAGGCTGAGGAGCATATCAACGGCTTTGTTATAGGTATCACGGAGCATACCGAGAAGCACATGCTCAGGCATGACCTCAGGATGTGACAGGCGTTCGGCCTCCTCCTTGCTAAGGACCAGGATTGTGTTTAGCTTGTCTGATATTTTGTTGTTCATATTATTGTTGCAGGTTTATGTATGTGACTGTTATATGACAGTCTCTGTGCAAAGGTATTAACAAAAGACGTGCCAACAGCCTTTATTATGACAGAAAGTCCTGACATGAGGCAGAAAGTTATTAACACTTTATATATAAAAGTACGCGCGCGCGTTGGTCAAGTGAGTAAAAAATAGTAATTTTGAACGTTTAAACAAAAGCCGTTTGACAGTGTGAAACCAAACGGTTCCCAAAGTTTTTGATAAAGATATAAATAGATAGAAAATTGGAAAATCAGGACAGAATTATCAGGGTGAACATTGAGGAGGAAATGAAGTCCTCATACATTGACTATTCAATGTCTGTAATAGTGGCCAGAGCCCTACCGGATGCACGTGACGGTCTGAAACCGGTTCACCGCCGCATACTTTACAGCATGATGCGTGACGGAAATACATCGGATAAGGGTTATCGCAAGTCTGCCCGTACGGTGGGTGATGTGCTTGGACATTTCCATCCTCATGGGGATTCATCGGTTTACGGTGCTCTCGTGCGTCTGGCTCAGGACTGGATAATGCGTTATCCGCTTGTGGACGGACAGGGTAACTTCGGGTCAATAGACGGTGACAGCCCGGCTGCCATGCGTTATACCGAGGTGCGTCTGCGTAAGATAGGTGAGGAGATGATGCAGGACATCAACAAGAACACCGTGGACTTTGTTCCAAACTATGACAATAAAGAGGAGGAACCGACTGTACTTCCCGCTACCATACCTAACCTGCTGGTGAACGGCTCATCCGGTATAGCCGTAGGTATGGCCACTAATATGCCGCCACATAACCTTACAGAGGTGTTGAACGGCTGTATGGCAATGGTGGATAATCCGGACATTACCGTTGAAGAGCTTATGCAGTTCATCAAGGCTCCTGATTTCCCGACAGGTGCCTTCATATATGGCATTAGCGGGGTGAGGGAGGCTTACGAGACGGGTAGGGGTCGCGTGATTATGCGAGCCAAGACCGAGATAGAGGCCGGTGATCAGCATGACAAGATTGTGGTGACCGAGATTCCTTACGGGGTGAACAAGGCTGAGCTCATCAAGTTCATTGCTGAGCTTGTCACGGACAAGAAGATTGAGGGTATAAGCAACGTGAATGATGAGTCTGACCGCGAGGGTATGCGTATAGTCATTGACGTGAAGCGTGACGCCAATGCGGGTGTGGTGCTGAACAAGCTGTTCAAGATGACAGCTCTCCAGACATCGTTCGGTGTCAACAACATTGCTCTTGTCAAGGGACGTCCCAAATGCCTTAACCTGAGGGAACTCATAAAGTGCTTCATCGATCACCGTCATGAGGTGGTGATACGACGTACGCAGTTTGATCTGGAGGAGGCCAGGAAACGTGCCCATATTCTTGAGGGACTGATAATAGCATCGGATAACATAGATGAGGTCATACAGATAATAAAGGCTGCCAAGACGCCCAATGAGGCCATACAGAACCTTATGGACCGTTTTGGACTGGATGACATTCAGGCTAAGGCAATAGTCGATATGCGTCTGCGTCAGCTCACCGGACTTATGCAGGATCAGCTGCATGAGGAGTATAACCAGGTGATGGCGCGTATAGAGGAGCTGCAGAGCATTCTGGATGATCCGGAAAAGTGCAGGCAGGTCATCAAGGATGAGATGCAGGCTGTCATTGACAGGTACGGCGATGAGCGCAAGACCGAGATAGTGTATGCCAGCGAGGAGTTCAATCCTGAAGATTTCTATGCAGATGAGCCTATGATAATAACGATGTCACATCTGGGTTACATCAAGCGTACCGCTCTGACTGAGTATCGTCTGCAAGGTAGGGGTGGAGTAGGCTCACGCGGCAGTGACAAACGTGATGAGGATTTCATAGAGCATATTTTCACGGCCACCACTCACAACTATATTCTCTTCTTCACGCAGAAGGGACGCTGCTACTGGCTTAAGGTCTATGATATTCCTGAGGGCGGAAAGACGTCAAAGGGACGCGCCATACAGAATATGCTCAACATAGAACCCGGTGATGCCGTGAACGCATATATCGCCATAAAGAACCTGGCTGATGCGGAATTTACCTCCAACCATTATCTGGTGTTCTGCACACAGAACGGCGTAATCAAGAAGACTATCCTGCAGGATTACTCACGTCCACGCCAGAATGGTATAAATGCCATTAATCTGAACGAGGGAGACAAGGTTATAAACGTACTGCTCACTGACGGTGACAAGGAGATAATCATAGCCAACCGTAACGGTCGGGCCATCAGATTCAACGAGAGTACCGTGCGTTCTATGGGCCGCACATCAACCGGTGTACGTGCAATGACACTTGATGATGACGGTGAGGATCAGGTGATAGGAATGATTGCTGTGGATGAACAGCCCGAGGAGACCATAATGGTGATATCGGAGCAGGGTTACGGCAAACGCTCGGAGATTGAGGATTACCGCAAGACTAACCGTGGAGGAAAGGGTGTCAAGACACTTAACATCACTGATAAGACAGGAAAGCTTGTGTCAATACAGGCTGTAACCGATGATAATGACTTGGTAATCATAAATAAATCTGGTATTACATTACGTGTTAGCGTATCGGCTTTCCGCGTGATGGGGCGCGCAACCCAAGGCGTTAGACTCATCAATCTGGAGAAACGAAATGATCAGATAGGCTCCATCTGTAAGGTTGACAGTGAGCCGGAAGCTACGGAAGAGAGTGGGGAAACATCAGCCCAAGATGCCGGAAATACCCCTAAGGCTGTTGAGGATGCGGTTACTGAATGATTTTTAACATTATACATGATAAGGATATATAATTAATGTAAAACCTATAAAACTTATTCAAAATGAAAAAGGTATTATTTATTCTGATTGCTGCACTGGGTTTCTCTTGTTCTTCATATGCCCAAATGAGTGAGAAAGAGATCAAGAAGGCTACAAAAGCAGCTCAGAAAACCGTCAAGGATGCCAGATCCTTCTATGAGAGAGATGATGCCTCCGCAAGGGACAAGGCTGACGGCAAGAGAATGATTGATGAAGCTATCAAGAATCCGCTGCTTGTTGACTGGGACCAGACATGGGCCACTGCAGCTCTTATTTATAGGGAGCAGTTCTTTAATGAGACTGTGAATTTCAACACTGGCAGTAAGTGTGACACTGTGGCTATGTATGACTATCTTGTCAAGTGGTTCAACTATTCCATCAAGGCTGATGAGATGCAGCAGCATCCCACAGACCCGAAGGCAAAACCGAGCAATGAGGTGCGTAACAAACAGGCTAACTATATCAACAACAACCTTTCTATGTTGATAAACGGTGGCATTTTCTTCTTCAATAACCGTGCTGACTTCAAGAAGGCCTACGAGATGTTCGACATGTTCTACAATATGGCCGATGCCGACATTATTTCAAGCTATATCTCACAGCGCCCGGATTTTGAGGAGGATAAGATCAGATTCGCATATTTCCCTGCTCTCTGCGCATGGAAACTTGAGAACTGGAAAGATGTTCTGAAATATTCAGATATGGCCAGACAGGACAAGGGCCTGCTACCTGACCACAACGGTGAGGCAGCATGTGAGATTACATGTGATGCATATGGGAATATGGGTGATACCGTAAACTGGCTCAAGACCCTGAAGGAAGGAATGATAGAGTATCCCAGTCAAGATTTCTATTATAACAAGCTCCTCAATTATTATAATGATAGAGGTAATATGGATGAACTGAAGGATTTCGCGCTTGAAATTATCAAGCAGGATCCTGAAAAAGCCTATAACTACTATGTGCTGGGTTACGTAAACCAGAAGGCCGGTGATTATGACAAGGCTGAGGAATATTACAAGACTGCTATAGAGAAGGATGCCGAACTAGTCGATGCGTATAACAATCTGGGACTGTGCTATCTTGAGGAGGCTAAAGAGTTCTGGGCTGCCAATGAGAACGTCAATATCCGTTCAAACGAGTACAAGAAGCTCTTAGAGCAGGAAAAGTCTTTCTACAATAACGCACTGCCTGTGTTCGAGAAGCTGCGTGAGCTTGCTCCGGCCGATAAGGACAAATGGGCGCTTCCTCTTTATAATATTTACTATAAGCTCAACATGAGCAAGGAATTGAATGCAATTGAACCTTTACTTGAAGAGTAATCGTTAAAACTGTTATTAATATTAAGCCGGAGTAATCTTTTGATTCTCCGGCTTAATTTATTTCAAGTGGGGTATGCTAATATTTTCTACTTAACATAATAGTTATTATGAAAGAATTGTGCTGATTTGGAAAACAGCTTACTTTCCCTTAGACTCAGCAAGGATTTCAAGAGCTCGATCCAGAACCGTTGTATCATCAATCACCACACAGCCACCGTTTGGTCCCGGTTCAATATGAAAACCAACGGCTGAGCCTTTCTTGTAGTCAGTTCCTCCGAAGAAATTACGGACTGTAGCTACATCCATATTCAACTCCTTGGCTATGCGGTGCATACTGCCTTCAGGCAACTGGGCTTTGATCTGCCTAAGCTCATTAAATGTAATCAATCTGGTCATAAGCATTGTTTTTTATCAGTAATCATTTTTATTTATCGAATTATAATTCTTCTCTACATACAAACCAGGCAGCTTCCTGCAAGTATTAATATAAATGTACCGAAAAGTACACACAAGAACAGATATACATCGCTTCTAAGAAAACCTGAAGCGGTATAAATAAGCTGATAATCCCTGAACATATGCTGTTTCCGGTCATTACGTGTGAAAAACCTATACATATAGTAAAGAATGGTTCCTACCAATGCTCCAAATATAGTGCCAACAAGCACATCTCCTAAAAAATGTACACCTAAATAACAACGTGCCAGTGCATTGGCTGTAGCCCAAAAGGAAACTGAGATACCAAACCACAATTCACGTACAAGCCAAATGTAGAAAACAGCTAATCCGAACGAATTGGCCGCATGTCCCGAAAAAAATCCCCATTGACCTCCGCGATATCCGTTCACTGTATCAACGAGATGAAGGATTTCAATATCCCTTGTAGGTCTCAGCCTGTGGAACATAGGTTTGAACAACCCGGATGAAACCTGATCGCAAATCACAACTGTCAGGATTATCATCATAAGCACAAGTAGTAATCTGCGGGGTGGTATATTCCTGACAACCAGAAATAAAGCCATAAGAGCAAGGGGTATCCAGACGTAGATTCCTGTATATAGACTTGCCACACCGTCCAGAAATATGGAGTTGCTTCCATTAATAGCCAGTGTGGCCGTTCTGTCTATTTCTATGAGACTCTGTATAGCTTCAGTCATTCATACTGTGTATTAAGATGTCTAAATAACCTCCATCACCTTGCGCAGAACCCATCCTGTATTACCGTCTTCAAGCCTGATCTCCACCCACTCCTTCATGGAGTTGTCAAGGATGTCAACCTTACGGCCTTCATGTATGATGAACAGGTCTGTACCACTGTCACTCGGAGTACTCTTGACCGTTACGCTTGGCGAAACTATGATTGCCGTATCACGATTCAGGATGTTACTCCTCTGCGTTGAAGCGAAGATAAATGATAAAATGGAGAAAACAAAGAAAACGAAGCCAAAAACGAAAGATATTTTCTTGATGGACACTTTTCCAGAAAGAAAGAAGAGAGCGAACAACCCTGATGAAATAAATAAAAACAGCAACGTAAGAACAGCCCATGTATTGACGTCAAGGGCCGCAACAAGGTTCCTGTACCAAACAACTATAAACAACTGGTTCTTGGGGGTTACCTTATCAACAGTTCTGGTTCTGGCGAGTTCCAGGTTAAACTTGACATCATCATCTGATGGGTCAAGCAAATATGCTCTCTCATACCAGAGAATAGCCAAGGCTATTTCATCAAGTTTAAAGTATGAATTACCGATATTCATACATAGTGTAGCCGAAATACCTTCGGTATCCATAACTGTCTGATAAATGTCTATGGCTGTAAGATAGTCACCCCTGACATAGGCACTGTCAGCATCGGCAGCCGATATGGAACTTACTTCAAGAGAGTCCTGGCTATGGACAAGTCTTGTGAAATCATCTGTTCCTTCCTGTGCATATGCTGCATTAGATAATACAGATAACCCAAACAATGCAAGCAATATTTTTTTCATAATCAACACCTTATTTGATAATATCCTCCAGAGTGCCTATTGCGTTTGCGGCATGCTCATAGAGACGGTCCATGCGGTCTGTGTCATCACCGGGAGCATATCGTGCAAACTCACAGTCATCCAGCAATCCGATAACCTTACCTACAATTTCATCGGAAACCTTTTTCTTTCTCAGCTCTACTCCTATGTTGTCTTTGGAAAGATTGGCTACAGGTATGACAAGTTTGTCACTAAGATAACCTAAGAGGGCTCTCATGGTTTCGTCATAGAACTTATCCTTATTCCCTTCAGACATAAGCTTACGTGCCGTCTTCAGGCGTTTTGATGCCGTAGAACTGGCCTTCTTGACTTTGATGCGGGCCGTATTGGCATTATCTGAAATCCTCTTTCTGGACAAAATGACTGTTAATGCCAGAAGTGAAATAGGCAGTATCAGCAGAAGCCAGAATAATTTCGAGCAGAAGAACATATCTCCGGTGTGGCGAAGCTTTCCTCCGGTTGTATGGAAGCGTACATCCTGCCCTACATATTTCAGATCCTCCTTGCTGACATATGACATTGATGACGGTGAGTCTTCCCCACCCTGACTTTTGGCAACATTGAGCTTGTACTCTTCAGTCTTAAGAGTCTTGTATGATCCGCTCTGAGGATCGAAATACTGGAACTCCAATGCCGGGATAGTGTAATCGCCGGCATGACGTGGTATGAACAAGTATTCATACACCTTATTGCCTGTCTGGCGGCCGCCCTTGATGGTATATTTGTTATCAACCTTGGGATCATAAATGTCAAAATCCTTAGGCAAATCCAGTTCAGGAGTCTTGATGAGTTTCAGGTTACCCGTTCCGGAAAGAATCACCTTCACTGTGACTGCGTCATTGGCGGTCACTTCAGTGGAACTGATACTGGAACTGAGGCTGAAATCCCCCACTCCGCCATAGAAAGAACTGGTCTTGCCTGATGGCAACGGTTTGACATTCAACGTTATTTTTCTTGTTACAAGATCCTTCTTTATGTCTATGTAACGTCCTGAATTGTAGAAAAAGTCAAATATGTCATTGGTGTTTGTCCTGACGGGTTGTGAAATAACTCCCTCAAATGTTGTGGCAGGTATTTCAAGTTCACCGGACTGCTGAGGAAAGAGTACATATTGGGACCACACCAATGTCTGGTAATTACGTCCGTTATAGCGTTCAAGCTGGAACTCCTTCCTGCGGGGAAGCTCAACTTCCTGAACATGAAAATTTTTGAGGTCAGGCATCTTATTGCTAAGGCTTGACAGCTCAAGGGATGTGGAACAATAAACCTTGAATGTGAGTAATAAAGCCTCCTGCTCATATACAGTGGTCTTATCAACAGTGGCTAGCATGAAGAGGTCATCAACACCTATGTTGTCACCGGAGGATGACTGACGGTTCTGTTGCGTTTGTTGAGAACTGCCACCACGCTGCGACGACTGATTCTGCTGACTTTGCTGTCCTTGCTGAGGTTGGTTGCTGTCAGGAGGAAGCACCTTGATAGTAAGGCCGTTAGATGTATAAGTATCCTTACCAACAGTGATGGTGGCACCATCAAGTTTGTAATCACCCTCCTCATCACCAACAACAATAAAGGTGTATGTATATGATGACGATGAGGTGACCTTACCGTTTACTACTGTTGTGGATTGGGAAGTGGAGGTACTCGGCCCGGCAAGGACAGATAGTCCCTTCATATCAGGAGCCCTGAACTGTTTCGGGGATGCGTCAGTCACCTTATATGATATTCTGAAACGTTCACCACGCACTACTGCCGAAGGGGCCTGTGCTGTGAATGTAACATTATCGGCCAGTACTGTCTGTGAAGCCATTGCAAGAATGAACGTCACAATAAGTCCTGTTGTTTTCCTTATTATATTCATATTACCAATCCTTTTCCAACTGTTGCTTGGGTTGAACTTTAATGAGCTGTTGCTGTATGCGCTCCTGGACATCCTTCTCATCCTGCATTGCAGCGTCCAACAGCTGTTCCGCATTCTCTTGGGACATCTCCTCCGGTTGCTGTTGCTGCTGTTGCTGTTGCTCCTCCTTATCCTGTTGCTGCCGGTCTTGCTGCTGATCCTGATTCTGCTCCTGTTGTTGCTGCTCCTGTTGTTGCTGGTCCTGATTCTGCTGTTGGTCCTGCTGGTTCTTTTGCTGCTGTTCCAGCATTTTCTGCGCCGCAATCATGTTGTAACGCGTCTCATCATCGAGCGGATTGTTGCGCAAGGCATTCTTGTATGCCTCAATAGCTTTGTCATATTGCTCGCATGCATGATACACCACACCTGTATTATGATACACCTTTGCCAGTTCTTCCTTGACACGCTCATACTCCTTGGTATCTGTATTCTTCTGTTCAAGGAGAGACTTCTTCGTTTCTTCGAGCCTGTTGGCTGCACGTCCGTACTGTTCTACAGCCTCATTGGGTTTTTGCTGAGCTGTATAGGAATTTCCCAGATTATAAATTCCTTCATAAAGCTCCGGATTTGCGTCAATGGCTTTCAGATAGTTCTCCTCAGCCTTTATGAAAAGACTGTCCGCGAACATCTTGTTACCCTTACGAACGTATGAACGCTCGTTGCGTTGAGCACATACTCCCTGGGCGGAGACAAGCATTAAGACAGGAATCATTACCTTGAAGAGCCTCAACCTTTCCAGTCCGGGATTACGGCTCTCACCAATGAACATTTCCAAAAGGAGTAATGCAAGGACAATCCATGCAAAAATTCTGAACTGTTCATCATATTCAGTATAAACAGTGGTCTCAATGTCAGCTTTAGCCAGCTTGTCAAGTTCTTTCTGGAGTGCTTTTTCAGCAGAGTTGGAGTTATCCACGTAGAAATATGCGCCTCCTCCGGCTGTGGCAATCTCCCGGCACATATTCTCATTCAGGCGGGTTACTACAACATTGCCATCCTTGTCCTTGCGGAACTCACCGCTTCTCTCACCGGGAATAGGAGTGCCCGAAGGTAGACCTACACCGAGCACATATACCAGATAACCTTTGTCAGCCGCAGCCTTTGCTGCCTCAACTGCGCCGCCTTCGTGGTTCTCACCATCGGTAATCACAATAATAGCCTTCCCTACCCCCTCATTTGGAGTAAAACTCTTTGAAGCCAGATCAATGGCAGCCTTGATGTCAGTACCTTGACGAGCTACTATACCGGGAGTTATAGAACTCAGAAACACTTTGGCTGAAATATAGTCACTCGTAATAGGCAACTGGACGAACGCATCGCCGGCAAAAACTATCAGACCTGTCTTGTCATCTTTGAATTGCTCTACAAGGTTGGATATTATCCGTTTGGATTTTTCCAGACGGTTGGGCATCACATCATCGGCAAGCATGGAATTAGACACGTCAAGTGCTATTACGATTTCAATGCCTTTGCGGGTTACGGTTTCCTGCTTGGAACCGAACTGCGGACGCGCCAGCAGGAAACATCCCATGCCGAAGGCGACGGTAAGGAGCCAAAATTTGAACTTTGGTCTGGCTGGAGAGGCCTCAGGCATAAGCTGAGTGAGCAGTGAAGGGTCACCATATGTCTCAAGACGACGGCGACGTATGATATTGGTGAAAATATGCAGTATCACCAGTAGTGGGACCACTGACAGCAGATACAGATATTCAGGATTAGCGAACTTGAACATATTCCTTCTTTATATTAAGGTATGGTCTTAAGTATTGTCTGTTTAAGCAAGATAATCAGCAGTAGCGAAAGCAGCAATATCAGAGCGAATGGCTGATAGACCTCCTGATTCTTGCTAAACTCCTTAACCTGCAGTTTGGTACGCTCTAGTTTGTCTATCTCCTCATACACATCTTTCAGCTTACTGTTGCTTGTGGCTCTGTAGTACTGCCCATTGGCGGTCGATGCTATCTGACGGAGCACATCTTCATCAATCTCCACAGGTACGTTCATGTATTGCACTCCGAATGAAGACTGGACCGGATATGGCGCTGTGCCATTCGTTCCCACTCCGATAGTATAGACCCTGATTCCGAAACTGCGAGCCATCTCTGCAGCGGTAAGCGGCGATATCTCGCCTCTGTTGTTGGAACCGTCAGTAAGCAGTATTATCACCTTGGATTTAGCCTGACTGTCCTTGAGACGACTTATAGCATTGGCAAGTCCCATTCCTATGGCTGTTCCATCCTCAATGATTCCGTTTGCCGCAATATCGCTGCTCACATTGTGGAACATATTGAGTAATACTGCATGATCAACAGTCATGGGACATTGTGTGAAGGCCTCTCCGGCAAATATGGAGAGACCAATGTTGTCATTTGGACGACCGTTGATGAAATCAGCCGCCACGGACTTGGCCGCCTCAATGCGGTTAGGCTTCAGGTCCTCGGCCAGCATACTTGTGGATACATCCATACACATCATTATGTCAATACCCTCAATCTCGGTATCCTGCCAACGGTCGGTGGTCTGTGGACGGGCCAGTATTATGGCCAGCATGGAGAATGCTACAAGTTCAAGTATAAACGGAAGGTGTAGGAGATATGTTTTCCAGCTTCTGCCTATACCACTGAACACGCCTGTGGTCGGAATCATGAGGGTAGCCTTGCGCTTGCGGCCTCTCAGGATGTACCATACCACCATTGGAATTATCAGCAGTAGCAGGAGGAGATATGCATTATTCGCAAATGTCATTTTCTCTTTCTTTTAGAAAATTACGAAATAGAGTTTGTAAAGAGCTATACCAAGCAGTATCGCCGCCACCACTGTCACTGTCAGTGTGAATGTTAGCAGGACTGTACGCGCACCTTTACTCCGTTTTTCAACCACCACTGTCTCCTCCTTAGGCATCAGTTCATCTTCAGGAACCTCCACCATTGTCTCTTTCACGAACTCCACAGCGCCTATCAGGTTTCGGTCATTCTCACCTATCAATGGTTTGAACTTGGCGAATTTTACAAGGTCTGATGTAGAGAGAAGGTTCGCCAGTTCTTTCAGAGAATCCTTATCACGGCTCTCACGCAGATGTTCCAGGATTTCATCGGAGGTCATCTCTGTGGCATTAAAGCTGAAACGCTCGTTTATATACTCTCTCAGAAGGTCTGTAAGACGAGTATAGTACTCCTTGGGATCATCGGCCGAAGTTAATCCTGACTTACGCAATTCCTCCATCCCGTCCAGAGCTCGCTTATGTGCCGGCACTTTGGGCTCCACCTTTATATGACGTATGATAGGCTTATCATCCTTGTAACGTCTGAAGAGGAATATTGCTCCTACAACAGCAAACATGGAGAGTATGTATAGCAGTACAGGGAGCCATATCTCCCTGAACTGTACAGGTGTTCTCATATTATCCTTGGGACCGAAAATATTCTTTTCCTCTCCCTGCGGAATCTCATACGTCATAAATGCCAGAGCAAGACGATTGGATACATGCTCCTGACCATTCACCTTAACAGGTATGGGGGCTATGTATATCAGTGCGGAATCAAAACAGGTCACAGTGTAATGGCGTGTCACCGACATACGTTTTCCGTCATTGAGCCAAATGGTGTCTGTCAGGACAGGCGGTACAACCTCCAATCCTGTAACAATGGTATCCCTGAAATTCGGAAACACGACCTGTTGGTCAGGATCACAAGTGACTTCAAGATGGAGAGAGGTCTGCTGCCCCACCCACATCATCATTGAGTCCACGGTGGCCTGGACTATAACGTTGGATTGACCCGATACAAAAACCGGAATCAACCAAATCGCCATATATAACAAAAATCTTCTCATTATGAAATTACAACTCTCTCACTTCACTTTCGTTTGGCGAACAGTCCCATCAGGGCTTTTACATAATCATGGTCAGTCCTGATGGAAATACTGTCAACACGGCTGCGGGTAAAGGAATCCTTCATGCGATTACTGTTCTCGTTGAACCACTCTTTCTGTGTTGAACGTACAGACTTGGACGAGGTGTCAATGAACATTGTCTTGCCTGTTTCGGCATCAAGAATCTTCATGAGTCCCACATTGGGCAGCTCCTCCATTCGTTTGTCATATACCTGAATGGCCACAATGTCATGTTTGCGGTTTGCTATGGTCAAAGCATTCCTGTAGTCATGTGAGTCAATGAAGTCACTTAACAGAAAAGCCGTACACCTCTTCTTGACAGCACCAGTAAGGAACTCCAACGGAACTGAAATATCCGTCCCGTTGCTCTCAGGAGTGAAATCAAGCAACTCTCGTATAAGGTAAAGTATGTGTTTCCTGCCCTTCTGTGGTGGAATGAACTTTTCTATCCTGTCACTGAAGAAAAGAAGACCGACTTTATCGTTGTTCTCTATGGCAGCAAAAGCCAAAGTGGCAGCAATCTCAGTGAGCATATCACGTTTCATGCGCACTGATGTACCAAAATTGAGACTGTTGGAGATGTCCACGAGAAGCATCATGGTCAGTTCGCGTTCCTCTTCAAAGACCTTGGAATATGGCTTGTTCATGCGTGCTGTGACATTCCAGTCAATATCGCGCGGTTCGTCACCGTACTGATACTCGCGCACCTCACTAAAGGCCATTCCACGTCCCTTGAACGCGGTATGGTACTGTCCGGCAAATATGTTGCTTGACAGACCACGGGTCTTGATCTCAATTTTGCGAACCTTTTTTATCAGTTCACTGGTTTCCATATAAAACTGATTTCAAAGGTTTTGGATTATGGAACTTCAACCTTGTTCAGTATGCGGCTCACCAGTTCATCCGGAGTGACGTTAGTGGCTTCGGCCTCATATGTAAGTCCAATGCGGTGACGCAGCACATCGTGTGCTATGGCACGTACATCCTCAGGAACTACATATCCGCGTCTCTTAATGAAGGCATATGAACGGGCTGCAAGGGCCAGATTGATTGATGCACGGGGTGATCCTCCGAATGATATCAACTCCTTCATCTCCTTAAGTCCGTAACGGTCAGGATAACGTGTAGCGAAGACTATATCAGCTATATACTGTTCTATCTTTTCGTCCAGATAGACCATATCAACCACCTTACGGGCCTCCAGTATGTCATCGGTAGTCATTACAGGCTTTACACTGCCTATCTCATGATGTATCTGCTGATGAATGATTTTCTTCTCCTCCTCAATCTTTGGATAGTCAATCACTGCCTTGAGCATGAAACGATCCACCTGCGCCTCGGGGAGCGGATATGTTCCCTCCTGTTCAATCGGGTTCTGTGTGGCCATTACCAGGAATGGGCCAGGTAACCTGAAAGTCTCGCCTCCCAGAGTGACCTGACGTTCCTGCATGGCTTCGAGCAATGCGCTCTGTACCTTTGCCGGAGCACGGTTTATCTCATCAGCCAATATAAAGTTAGCGAACACTGGACCTTTCTTGGGAATGAATGTCTCATCCTTCTGGCTGTAAATCATTGTTCCGACAACATCGGCAGGCAGAAGGTCCGGAGTGAACTGTATCCGGTTGAAAGTTGCATCTATTAGCGATGCTAAAGTCTTAATGGCTAAGGTCTTCGCTAGACCAGGAACACCCTCAAGGAGGATGTGTCCGTCAGAGAGCAGGCCAATAAGTAGGGATTCGACCAGATGTTTCTGGCCAACTATGACCTGGTCCATACCGGCCATGATGTTAGTTACGAATGCGCTCTGATGTTCAATCTGCTCGTTCAGTTTCCTGATGTCAACACTTTCATTCATATTTTCCGAATAATTACAACGTCATTTTTATGCGTATTATATGCGATAATTCATGAACTCCAAAATTAGCAGTATTAGTAATCTGTAGAGTCTAAATAAATTTAAATAGTGTTTTAATTATCTGTTTTTTCAATTGTTTTACCTTTTTGTTTCAGCTTTTACAGTCATCTGGTCTCCAGACTCGGAATTAGGATTCTGGAACCTGCATTAAGTGAATTTGAGTCTCTTAATTTATTATATGCAGCAATATACGGCCACAGTTTCTTTGTGCCGTATTCGGCAAGTGATATCTGGGTTAGTGTCTCACCCTTCTTGACCTGATGAACGGTCAATGTACCGGTCATACGATAGTTTACAGTGTCGGCCGCCGTAAAAAGTCCCAGATCTTTCTGTTCATCGGCTGTTGTGAGACGAAATCCATTACTTGAGAAGACCGCCGCTGGAGGTTCAGATGCCTGTTGAACCGGCGACTCCGGTTTAACGTTTACATCTTCTTTTTCTGTCAAATCCGAAAGTGGCATCTTATCAGCCGGTTTTTCTCTTTCTTGTATATTCTCTTCCTGAATCACCGTCTGAGTTTGTTCAGGTTCCGGCTCGCTTATTTCTGTCAGGCTTGACCGGGACTCCTGCTCCACTTTCTCTGTCCTGGCTGTTTTATTGTCATATACGGCAAGCAACTTTTGACCTGCTAATGGCCAGAACAGATATGCCAGCACCATAAGTATCAATAGAAGGAAAAGTATCCACAACAATAGGTTAAGAAGAAACCTCACTCCGCGCTTCTGGGTTATTTCTCTCACTTTAGGACCTTCATGTGCGGTCTGTTCTCCGGATTCAACGGGTTGTACCGGCTCAACAGGTTTAGGCTGAATAATATCAACAGACGGCACGGATTCATCCGGCTCATGCTCATCAGTCGGTCCGGATTCAACGGTCATAACAGTTTCAACGGGTAGCTCTGGTTTCGACTCAGCCAGCACCGCTGCCTGTGAGTCTGTCAGGATCAATGTCTCAAAAGCGCTGAACGGCTTGTTAATCTCCTCCTTAAGCGTAATATCGGGAATGAAGTTCACCTTCCTGTAGCCCGGAATGACAAAACGTTCACCAGTATTCACGTTTACACTTTCACGATTCTCCACCTGGATTGTCTTGAATGTGCCAAGACCTTTTATCTTTACACTTTCACCAGCAACTGTATTGTCCGATATGATATCGAAGAAAGTTTTTGTGAACTTCTCGGAACTAGCCTTGGACATTCCGCTTTTCACCGCCAGCAGTTCGGCTATTTGTGACAGATTAAGTTTTTTATCCATAGCCTCAGTCATTTAGGTTGGAATCATCATCAGCCATATCAAGGTGCACTTGGTCAGTTGCATTCAGCCTATCCTTCAGTAACGGACTAGGTTTGAATGAAACCGCAAGTTTTGGCGGTATAAGCATCCTTATTCCGGTGTTGGGATTTACTGATATCCTCTCGTTCTTTTTCCTGACCTCCATAACACCGAATCCGGAGAGGCTGAAAGAATCTCCATCATTCCATATCCCTTTCATGACCTCAATCAGGGCATCGGCCTTCTGTCCGGCGTCCTGAAGAGACAGGCCGTTACGGACTGACAATTCGGTCAAAAACTGTTTATTGTTCATATTTCTGGGGTTAGCTTTTTACAACGGTTCCATAAAGGTCGAATTCCTCGGCCCGGATAACTTTCACATCATAGAAATCTCCTATATTCAGTTCTGTCCCAGTGGCATCGATAAGCATCTCAGGATCCACCTCGGGGGAATCAAACTCCGTACGCCCAACATAATAACCACCTTCCTTACGGTCAATAACCGTGCGGAACACCTTACCAGCCTTGCTCTCGTTGAGGTCAAGTGAAATCCCCTGCTGGAGGCGCATGAGTGCGGAAAGACGGGATTGTTTCAAACTGTCAGGAACATCATCCATGTAATTAAGTGCTGAATAAGTCCCATCCACCTCAGAATAGGCGAATGCTCCCATCCTCTCAAAACGCTGCTCCCGGACAAACTCAGTGAGAAGCCTGAAATCATCGTCGGTCTCACCCGGGAATCCTACCATCAGAGTGGTCCGCAAATGTATTCCAGGCACCTCCTCACGTATCTGGACAAGCAATTCACGTGTCTGTTGTGCGGTTATATTCCTATGCATGCGCTTAAGTACATGATCGCTTATATGCTGTAGGGCAATGTCCATGTATTTGCATACATTGTCGCGTTCACGCATGACCGGCAGCAGGTTCATAGGGAAGTTGTTGGGATAACCGTAATGCAGGCGCAGCCACTCAATGCCGGGTATATCAGACAGACGCTGTACAAGTTCCGCTATGGTAGGCTTGCGTACCAGGTCTGTGCCATAATATGTCAGGTCCTGGGCTATCAGCTGAATTTCTCTGACACCATTTTCCACAAGTTTACGGGCCTCATCCAGAATATCCTCCTGACAGCGTGACCGGTATCTGCCTGTCATAAGGGGAATGGCACAGTAGGCACACCCGCGGTTACAGCCTTCGGCTATCTTTAGATAGGCATAATGTGATGGTGTGGTGACCAAACGTTCATTGTTTATCTCACCGTTCCATTCCTGTCCCATCTCCTTAAGGATACCGTCCCAGTCAAACTTTCCGTACCATCCGTCCACTTCTGGTATCTCGGCCATGAGCTCCTTCTGATATTTCTGCGAAAGGCATCCCATAACATAAAGGCGCTCTATCTTGCCCGCTTTCTTCAGTTCCCCGCATTCCAGAATCATATTGATAGATTCCTCCTGTGCATCGCCTATAAAGCCGCATGTGTTTATGATTACAGTTTGGGCACTCACCTGTTCGGAATCATGTCTCACTTTAAGTCCATTAGCTCTAAACTGAGCCATAAGTTTTTCAGAATCAACAAGATTCTTAGAACAACCTAAAGTAATGATGTCCACTGTACCGCGCTTCATTTCATTCAAGGCTGAATAGTGAATCCACGAACTCGGTAGTGTTGAAAACCTGCAGGTCATCCATAGCTTCCCCAAGTCCCACATACCGGACTGGCACCTTAAACTGATCAGATATGCCTAATACCACCCCCCCTTTGGCTGTTCCGTCCAGTTTGGTTATGGCCAGCTGGGTGACCTTGGTGGCAATAGTGAACTGTCTAGCCTGTTCAAAGGCATTCTGGCCTGTAGATCCGTCCAAGACCAACAGGACATCATCAGGAGAACCCTCAACCACCTTGTTCATCACGTTGCGTATCTTGGTCAGCTCATTCATAAGGCCCACTTTATTATGCAGTCGGCCAGCAGTATCTATCAATACGACATCCACATCATTGGCCACAGCCGAACTCAAAGTGTCATAGGCCACCGAAGCCGGATCTGAACCCATCTCCTGCCGGATAACCGGTACATCCACCCTGCGTCCCCACTCCTGTAGCTGTTCAATGGCAGCTGCGCGAAATGTATCGGCGGCGCCCAGCATGACTTTCAGACCGCGTTTTTTGAATTGGTATGCCAACTTACCTATGGTAGTGGTCTTTCCCACACCGTTCACGCCTACTACAAGCACTACGTATGGCTTGCGTCCTTCAGGAACGCTGAATGGTTCCAAACCATCATCCGGACTATTCTCCACAAGCAATGCTGCTATCTCCTCATGCAGTATACCGTTCAGTTCTGCTGTACCCATGAACTTGTCACGTGCCACACGTTCCTGAATGCGCTTGACAATCTTGAGAGTGGTATCAACGCCCACATCGGAAGTGATAAGGGCCTCCTCCAGATTATCAAGTACCTCGTCATCAACCGTTGATTTGCCCGCCACAGCACGTGCTATCTTAGAGAACACACTGGTCTTTGTCTTTTCCAGACCTTTGTTCAGTACCTCTTTCTTATCTTTGCTGAAAAACGAAAACAATCCCATATTCAGTTAAGTCGGATTATGTGGTCACTTTGTACTTAATTTGCAAATATAAGCAAATAAGGTGAATAATACAATTATAACTATCCGTATGCAGCAAAAGGGATAAAAAAAGGCAACCAAATAATGGTTGCCCTATATCAGTAAGCCTGAAAGAATATAATCACTTTAAAACATCCTTGAGCTGTTCATCGGTGACAATCTGTTCAGTAAACATATAGGCACCAGTCTTGGGTGATTTTACCATCTTAATGACCTTGGCCATTGAAACCTTACCCTGACGCAGGGTAGCAACTACTTTCTTTGCCATTGTTTAATGGATATTACTTGATCTCACGATGGATTGTCATCCTCTTGAGAATGGGGTTATACTTCTTAAGTTCCAGTCTCTCAGGAGTGTTCTTCCTGTTCTTGGTGGTAATGTAACGGGAAGTACCCGGCATACCGCTGTCCTTGTGCTCAGTGCATTCCAGGATAACCTGAACCCTGTTGCCTTTTACTTTCTTTGCCATAGTATGAACTCCTAAACTGTTTTAAGCGATAATCTTAATGTCCTTCCAATCGCAATAGCCGTTAGCAACAGCCTCTTTGAGTGCGGCATCAAGACCTTTCTTGTTAATTATTCTCAGGCCGGCAGCACTGAGTTTGAGGCTGATCCAGCAATTCTCCTCCACATAGAAGAACTTTTTGGTGAACAGGTTAACGTCAAATGTCCTCTTGGTCCTGCGCTTTGAGTGAGAGACATTGTTGCCAACCATTGCCTTCTTTCCGGTGATCTGACAAATTCTTGACATATCTATCTGTTTTTATTCGTTTTTAGCACTGTTCTCAAAACAGGGTGCAAAATAACACAATTTTTTTCAGTTATACAAATTATATGTCTTTTTTTTCTTAAAGTCGGGTATTTGAGTAAATAGGAACGTCTATCTGACAGAAATCTCTGTCCAAAAACTTGAAATAGCCTGTACAAGCTATCATAGCGGCATTATCGGTTGTGTATGAGAAAGGCGGAATATAGACTTTCCAGCGAAAACGGCGCGCATGATCCTGAAAAGCCTCACGCAATCCGGTATTGGCCGAAACCCCACCTGCTACTGCAATGCGGCTGATGCCCGTATCCTTGGCTGCCTGACGCAGTTTTTTCATCAATATCTCAACGATGGTGCGTTCAAGCGATGCACACAGATCCTCTTTGTGATGCTCTATGAAATCAGGATCATCCTTCACCCAGTCACGCAAATTATACAGAAAGGAGGTCTTTAGTCCGCTGAAACTGTAGTTATATCCGGGAATATTGGGCTTGCTGAAAGTAAAAGACTTTGAATTACCCTTTCGTGCCAAACGGTCTATTATGGGACCGCCAGGATAACCGAATCCCATCACCTTGGAACATTTGTCCATAGCCTCGCCTGCAGCATCATCAATAGTCTGCCCCAGAATCTCCATCTTTTTATGTGATTCCACCTTTACAATCTGTGAGTTACCGCCTGAAACCAACAAACAAAGAAATGGAAATTCCGGAGTATCGGAATACTCGCCCGGCTTTCTGATGAAATGGGCCATAATGTGTCCCTGAAGATGATTGACCTCAATCATTGGGATGTTCAGCGATCGGGCGAATCCCTTGGCGAAAGATACACCCACCAGAAGCGAGCCCATAAGCCCGGGACCGCGAGTGAATGCAACCGCACTAAGCTGTTCCGGACCTATTCCGGCCCTTTTCAACGCAGTATCCACCACCGGAACAATATTCTGCTGATGTGCTCTTGATGCCAGTTCCGGCACCACTCCGCCATACTCCTCATGCACCTTCTGGCTGGCAACCACATTAGACAGAAGCTCCCCGTTATGGATCACGGCTGCCGAAGTGTCATCACAAGAGGACTCAATACCTAATATATATATATCTTTAGACATGTCCTGACTGAAAAAATGTATAACGCTGCAAAATTATTGAAAGATTCTCAAATCAGAATCATTTGCAGGCGTTCATCCGCTAATTGAAGCCTTTATGTACTCCTTATAAAGGTTATATTCATTTCTTACATCAATAAATTAACCGTCAAAAACAGCTGAATTATGACACATAAAGTAAGAAAAGGAAAAATCTATTATATTTGCAGCCAATTACTTCATACCACCTAGTTAATACAATGATCTGGAACAAAAAGATTGAGTGCATGTCGCGTGATGAGATGCACGCATTGCAGAGTGAAAAACTCAGGAAGATTGTGGCACACGCCTACAATAATTCACCTTTCTACAGGAAAAGGTTTGATGAACACGGAGTCAAGCCTGAGGACATCAGCAGCATTGATGATATAGTTAAGCTGCCATTCACCGTAAAACAGGACCTCAGGGACAACTATCCTTTCAGGATGATGTGCGTGCCCATGACTGAAATACTCAGGCTGCACGCTTCATCAGGCACTACAGGAAAGCCCATTGTTGTGGGCTATACGGCAAAGGATCTGGATAACTGGTCCGAAGCTGTGGCACGCTGTCTGACAGCATTCGGTCTGGGCAGTGACGATATGGTGCAGATCTCATACGGATATGGCCTGTTTACCGGTGGTTTGGGAGCGCATGATGGCGTGACCAAGATAGGTGGAACAGTTATACCCACCAGCAGCGGCAACACCCAGAAGCAACTGCAACTGATGCAGGACTTCGGAGCCACCGCTGTGGCCTGTACCCCATCCTACGCACTCTATATGGCAGAAGAAATACGCAAGCAGGGACTTGACATCAGGAACTTTAAACTTAAAGTGGGTATATTTGGTGCGGAACCTTGGACCAATGCCATGCGCAGGGAGCTTGAGGAGAAACTTAACATTAAAGCATACGATATTTATGGTCTTACTGAGATAAGCGGTCCTGGTGTGGGAGGCGAGTGCGAATGTCAGAACGGTACCCACCTGTGGGAAGACCTCTACTATCCCGAGATAATTGACCCTGTAACCCTACAGCCGGTAGAATACGGGCAGAAGGGCGAGTTGGTGTTCACCACACTGGACAAATGGGGTATGCCCATGATCCGCTACCGTACACGTGACCTCACCTATCTCAACTATGACAAGTGCGAATGTGGCCGTACAGCTGTGCGCATGGGTAAGATTCTGGGCCGAAGTGATGACATGATGATCATACGTGGCGTTAACGTATTCCCATCACAGGTTGAGTCCATCCTGCTTGAGTTCCCGGAGTACGAGCCTTACTTCCTGATTGAAGTGGACCGTGTGAACAACACGGATACATTTGATATCCAGGTGGAGGTCAAGCCGGAGTTCTATACTGACCAAGTAAACGAACTGGTGCGTCTACGTCAGCGTCTGACATCCAGGATCCAGAGTGTGATAGGCATCCAGCCTGCCATCAAGATTGTGCAGCCTGGCACAATAGAGCGCTCCACAGGAAAGGCCAAACGCGCCATAGACCACCGCAAATTTGTAGATTAAACTAACCTGTTAAATATACCACCATGCTTATCAGACAGATTTCAGTTTTCCTGGAGAACGAGAAGGGAAAATTTGCCGAGATAGCCCGTCTGCTCGGAAACAACGCCATAAACATGAAGGCATTCACTGTGTCCGAGACTGAGGACTTCGGGATTGCCCGCATCATTGTGGAGCGTGACCAGATAGAGCGCGCCTTCAATCTCATAAAGGCTAACTCATACGCAGTGACCATGACCCAAGTGGTCTATCTGGAGTGCGGTAACGTGCCAGGTGCTATGGCAAACGCTATGGAGAAACTTTCATCTGCCGGCATATCGGTTGAGTACATGTACGCATTCGCTGACTCGTCATCAGAGTTCTCACGCGTTATCATACGTCCGGACAACATAGAGCTTGCCAACCAGATTATTCAGGAGTTGTAATTTTTGCCAAGGGCATTGGTATGCATCCAAAAAAATGCGTACTTTTGCGCCCGGAAAGATGCCAGAGTGATCGAATGGACCGGACTCGAAATCCGGCGTACGGCCTAGCCGTACCGTGGGTTTGAATCCCACTCTTTCCGCAAAAAAGGTCGCCAGCCGGCGGCCTTTTTTTTTTGGAAAGAGCGTGATGATTATCCCACATCATTCTAGTTTACTCCTTAAACACGCTCCCTTTGGCTGCTTGTCGACCCTTCGTGACTGCGGTCTCGTTCGTCGCCTCACTCGCTCAAATACGCTATACCAGCGTGAGGGCTTTGTGTTTTCTTAACTAAACTTGTTGATAAAGGGAGGATTCGGGTTGTTATTTTTTTCAGAGAGTTGTTGTAATTTTGCACCCGAAATACTAAACACATTTACCTATAGCAGCAAATGGGCGGATTTTTTGGAGTCGTCTCAAAAGAGAGATGCATCAATGATCTTTTTTATGGAACTGATTATCAGTCACATCTTGGAACAAGCCGCGCCGGCATGGCCACATACAGCCTTGATGAGGGTTTTTTCAGGAGTATTCATAACCTTGAAAACGATTATTTCAGAAGCAAGTTTGAGCGTGAACTCAATAAGTTTGGAGGAACCAGCGGTATTGGTGTAATCAGTGACACTGATGCTCAGCCTATGCTCATGAACAGCCACTTGGGGCGTTTTGCTCTGGTCACTGTAGCCAAGATCAACAATAAGGATGAAATATGTGACCATCTGCTCGCGGAGAACATGCATCTGAGCGAGTTCAGTAGCGGTAAAATCAATATCACAGAGCTAATTGCCCTGCTCATAATAAAAGGTAGAGACTATGTAGACGGCATAGAGAATGTTTTCAACACCATAAAGGGGTCATGCTCTATGCTGCTGCTTACGGAAAACGGCATCATAGCCGCACGTGACTCATGGGGACGTACTCCGGTGACTCTGGGCCAGAAAGACGGTGCCGTTGCTGTCACCACTGAGACTACGGCATTTCCCAATCTAGGATATGAGACCAAGCTATATCTGGGTCCCGGTCAGATAATCAAGATAACTGAGAACGGCTATGAAGAGTTGCGCAAGCCCAACAAGAAGATGCAGATTTGCTCTTTCCTTTGGGTTTATTATGGATTTCCAACCAGTTGCTATGAAGGCCGTAATGCTGAGTATGTACGTAATGAGTTGGGACGTGTGATGGGACGTGAGGACAATGTTGAGGTGGATGGTGCCTGTGGTATCCCAGACAGTGGTCTGGGGATGGCTGTCGGTTATGCCGAGGGTCATAAATGCCCTTATGTGAGGGCTGTGGCCAAATATACCCCCACATGGCCCCGTTCATTCATGCCTACTGATCAGACTCGCCGTAATCTTGTGGCTAAAATGAAACTTATCTCGAACAAGGACATACTCAACGGCAAGCGTCTGGTGTTCTGCGATGACAGTATTGTGCGCGGTACACAGCTTAAGGATAATTCACATGATTTCTATGAGTCCGGTGTCAAGGCTGCTCACATGAGAATTTCATGTCCTCCGCTCATTTTCAGCTGTCCCTTTGTAAACTACTCGGCCAGCAAGAATGACCTTGAGCTGATTACACGCCGTGTGATACAGGACTTTGAAGGTGAGAATCCCAGCTTGGAAACACTCAGCAAGTATGCCACAACAGGTACCCATGAATATCAGAGAATGGTTGATGAAATTGCCAGACGGTTGCAGTTAACCACGCTCAAATTCAGTTCGATAGAGGCGCTAGTCAAAGCTATCGGATTACCCAAGGAGAAGATTTGCACTCACTGTTTTGACGGCAGTTCGTTCTATACTCTGGAAGAGGACAATAAATGATACAAAAGGGGACAGTCCCCAATGATATGAACCCCGAAAGTTGGACAAAAAACTTTCGGGGTTCATATCACTTTTGTATCATTTCGCAGAACTTGCGCATACCGGCAGTTGCCACATCCTTTATGTGAACCACTCCGCTTACGTGAGCGGCGGCCGCAGGATCCGGATCAATCATATATATAATGCAGCCCGATGGGGCATACTGATATAGGCCGGCCGCAGGGTAAACCTGCATTGAAGTGCCTACAATAAGCAGTATGTCTGCCCAACTCACTGCCTCTGCAGCTTTCTGCAGATTAGGCACCTGCTCTCCAAACCATACTATATGCGGACGCAGCTGGGTGTTGTGCGGGCCACCCTTGTCCCCCAGGTTTATGGCTTCATATCCGATGTCCCGGACATAACGCTCACTCCACCAGTCCATATCAGTATATGTATCCTCCGGACGGACTTTAGTAAGCTCACCATGCAGATGGATGATGTTGGTGCTTCCGGCACGCTCATGCAGATTGTCTACATTCTGTGTAATTACTGTCACATCAAAATCCTTCTCAAGCTCCGATAATATAAGGTGTGCCTCATTGGGCTCTACTGTTGCCAGTTGTGCACGTCGTTCATTGTAGAAACGGAGTACACGGGACGGATCACGATACCATCCGTCGATGGTGGCTACAGCCTCAACGGGCTCGTTGTCCCATAGGCCGTTACCACCTCGGAAAGTGGAGATGCCGCTCTCGGCACTGATACCGGAACCACTTAACACCACTAACTTTTTCATTTCACTATATCCATTTCATCCAGAAGATAACCTGCTCCTCCGAACTTGTCCATCATCCAGAGTACGTAACGTATGTCTACACAAATACAACGCTGAAGTTCCGGCTCAAAAATAACATCTCCGCTCATGGCTTCCCAATTCCCATCGAAAGCCAGACCTATCAGATTACCCTCAGCATCCATCACAGGACTTCCGGAGTTACCGCCCGTTATGTCCAGATTGGTAATGAAACATGTGGGCACCTCTCCGTCAGTGCCTGCATACTGACCGAAATCACGTTTATTATACAGCTCCTTTTGGCGGGCAGGCACCCGAAACTCATAATTAGAGGGGTCCTCCTTATCCATTACACCCTTCATGTTGGTGTAGAAATCATAATGTTTGCCCTCTTTGGTGGTATAGCCCTGAACCGTACCATATGTTAAACGACATGTAGAGTTGGCATCCGGATAGGACTTGGCACCCTTGGTCCACTCCATGAGTCCTGCTGTGAATATTGTGGAAGCAGAGTCACGCAGTGCCGCCGCCTCATATGAGTATGACGCGTTTATGCGACTACGGACATTCCGGAGCTGAGTGTTAAGATCAGTCGTAGGATCCTGTGCAAGGTCCTCAGCACTGAATGAAGCAAGCCTGGAAGGATTGGTATATGCACTGTTGACAAACAGACTATCCAGATTCCACAGGGAGATGTCAAGAGAATCCTTAGGACTGGCATTCTGTGAATAAAACCTGACCATAGCCTTTGCAATGTCACGGTCCAGTGACGGGCTGTAGTTGCGGTAGAAAGTCTCGCGGTCCGCACTGCCCATCTGGGCTATGCGCAGCAACTCTATGTTACCCAGGCTCTCGCTAAAGACAGCATTGCGCAGATTGTACTCAGTGTTGCGCCTTACATTAGTCTCTATCACGTCTATTATGTTGCCGTATTTAGCCTGACGTTTAGGTTTGGCATTCACCCACTTCATGAAATCAGCCTCTTTCTGATGCTGACGGCCTATAACATCCAGATCCTCAAAGCACTCACGCATTCCCTGCCATTTCTTCCAGCCGTTGGCAGATGAGGCATATTTATTGGCGTACTGAAGGCCAATGGTATCATTGGAACGCATTCCCTGCCACATCACATCCTGACGAACAGTACGGGCATCTATGCGCACATCCTGAACCTCCATCATCTGTTCCAGCTGGGCAGCAGTCTGAAAACGCTGTGTGCGGCCAGGATAACCCATTATCATAGCAAAATCCCCTTCCTCTACTCCCTTTAAGGAGATACTCAGGAAACGTTTGGGACGAAGCGGAACGTTATCCTCACTATAATTGGCCGCACTTCCGTCAGGAGCGGTATAGACCCTGAACATGGAAAAATCACATGTATGGCGTGGCCACATCCAGTTGTCGGTCTCGCCACCGAATTTTCCGGCCGAAGCGGGAGGAGCTCCCACAAACCTGACATCACTATACACCTTGTTAATAATGATATAACGCTGATTATCATTATAGAAACCTGTCACCTGAACTATGCAGTCAGGATTCTCCCTGCGTGTTTTAATCAGAACGGAATCAGCTTTTGCCTGTTTCATTCCTGTTATGTCAATCATACCCTGAAGGAATGTAACTGTCAGTCCGGGGACTGGTATCTCTTCCGATTGGTTCATCGCCCAGTAACCGTCTTCCAGATAATTGTGCTCAGGGGTTGACAGTCCCTGAATGCTGGAATAACCACAATGATGATTGGTTACCAATAGTCCGCGATCCGAAATGATTTCAGCTGTACAACCGCCGCCAAAATGTACAACAGCATCCTTGATTGAAGCCTTTTTCTCATTATAGATATCTGATGCCTTTATCTTCAGGCCTAATTTCTTCATGTCAGCCTGGTTCATTTTCTTTAGCGTTGGAAGCATCCACATACCTTCATCGGCATAGACCGATGTAACTGCCAGCACCATAGCCAGCATTATGATTACCTTCTTCATATATTTTATGTTTTATGATGTTGCAAAAATAGCATTTTCCCGTATCTTTACGTCTGCTAACCATATTCTTATTTAATGAAAACAGCATTCAAATATATATTGGCCTGTATTCTTGTTCAAACACTGTTTTTTTCACTGTCTGTAAAGACCTCCGCACAGGAGCTCCATCAGGTAGAGTGCGATACCTATGAGTTCATCCAACGTGACACAGCACTATATCTGGATGTTTACAAGCCGGCTGTACCAAGAGCAGACAGAGCTGCAATCATAACATTGTTTGGCGGTGGGTTTGCCATAGGAGAGCGAAACAACAGACTACAAAAAGAAACCGCACAAGCTCTTGTGGAACGAGGATTCACAGTCATATCCATTGACTACCGTTTAGGACTTAAAGACAGTGCTATGGTGGCAAGTCACAAGAAACTGTTCAAGATTCCTAAATTATTCAAATATTGCATCGACATAGCTGTAGAAGACTGTGCCGCAGCCGTATCATGGGTGTGTGACAATTCCGAAATGCTCGATATAGATCCTTCCAGACTGATACTCTCAGGCAGTTCTGCCGGCGCTATCACAGTGCTTCAGCTGGATTATTGTAGAGCAAACTCTTTGAAAGAGGCATCTGCTCTGCCTTTAGGATGGAAACCGGCCGCAGTGATTCCATACTCCGGAGGTGTAATGTGTCGTGACAGAGAACTCAAATATGCCACTTCCCCAGCCCCTACTATGCTCATGCATGGAATGAAAGATAAGATTGTATCATACAAGAGTTTCGGTCTTCCTTTTACGGAGAAGATACATGGAGGCAAAAAGATGGACCAAGCAATGAACCGTCAGGACATACCTCACTGGTTCATTAAGTTTGACGGCATCGGGCATGAGGTGGCCAGCTGGCTGCCCGGATCCATTGACCTGTTATGTGTGTTCGTAGACCTCACTTTGTCGGGACGCATCACTACTCTTGATGCCGTTATGACCGATTCTAACCTGAATCCTTCCCTATGGACGAATATGTCCATGTTAGAGATGTATGGTGGCCGCCGGAGAAAATAAAGAAATTATTAACCGTATAAAATTATAACCTGATTATGAAAATAGGAATAATAGGAGCCGGCTGGATAGCCGACAAAATGGCCGAAACACTTACTGGCTTGAACAATTCTATGAAGTATGCAATTGCAGCCCGTGACCTTGCACGCGCCCAAGATTTTGCACGTCATTGGGGTTTCAATAAGGCCTACGGTTCATATAAGGAGATGGTTGATGACCCTGAGGTGGACCTTGTATATGTGGCCACTCCACACTCCCACCATTTTGATCACGCCAGTCTGGCCATCAACGCCGGTAAGCCTGTGCTCTGTGAGAAAGCTTTTACTGCCAATGCCCGTGAGGCCGATGCTCTTTTGAATCTGGCCCATAAGAAAGGCATATTTATAACAGAGGCTATATGGACGCGTTATATGCCTCTCTCCATGAAAGTCAAGGAACTGCTTGACGATGGAGCTATAGGAAAACCCCGTCTTCTAAACGCCAGTCTGTGCTATATGATGGAATTCAAGGAGCGAATACTGAGGCCGGACCTGTGTGGAGGAGCTCTTCTTGACCTTGGAGTGTATAGCATCAATTTCTGCCGTATGTATTTTGGAGCAGATGTTATAAACGAAACATCAAACTGCATAAAAAGTAGCACCGGAATGGACATGCATAACTCCATAAGCTGGTCTTACTCTGACGGTCGGATTGCCAACATCCAGTCCAGCGCACTCTGTCTGTGCGGTCGACTGGGTCAGATATGCGGTACTGATGGCTACCTTATAGTGGATAACATCAACTGCCCTGAACGTATAACCGTCTATAATGACTACAAGCCAACAGCTGTTATTGAAAAACCGGCCACACAGATAACCGGCTACGAATATCAGGTACTGGCTTGCGAGGATGCCATACGAAAAGGACTTCTTGAATCACCGTACATGCCTCATCAGGAAACGCTTGATATCATGAAGATTATGGACTCTCTTCGCCAAAAATGGGGAGTGGTTTATCCTATGGACTGAAACTCCCCGCCGCTGCATGCTACCGGAATTATCCAGAATGTGTGTCTATCAGAGGGTAATCTTCTGGATAATCTGGCCTGGATCTATTATTGAGAGTGTGATGGTGTGGTGTTTCAGTTTCCGGTCCAAAGGCAGAGTCAGCACAAACTCCTTGCGGTTCTCAAGCACCTGGATTTTCCACTCACGCCCCCACTCCTGGAACTTGTTCTCGCATACCACCGGGGTACAGCCGTCCACACTTACGCCGAAGCGGTTGCTCCTGTCATAAGCCACAGGCCATAGCGGGACCACTGATATGCAGACGGTTACAGAATCAGCCTTGCTGCCGATATACTCGGCAGGGATGGGAATGCTTATTGACCCACCAGTCTCAAAATCAAGCGGCTGTCCCATCTGGAGCGCCTTCCAGTCTGTGCCTATGCCATCAAGCATACGGAACGGCGGTGTTACCGTTAACGCGGTCAGGTCAATTCTGTTGCTGAACTCGGGATGACGCTGGTCATCGGGCAGACGGAAACGGGTTGTAGGCTCCTCAACGTATTCAGGAAGGTTCTGGTAAAGTGCCGTATATCCG
The DNA here is from genome assembly GCA_002310175.1 of Bacteroidales bacterium UBA1192. Classification (GTDB taxonomy): domain Bacteria; phylum Bacteroidota; class Bacteroidia; order Bacteroidales; family Bacteroidaceae; genus Colenecus. The sequence continues at coordinate 37,726 of DBYG01000077.1, read as the reverse complement.
GGAGTTATCTCTGAAATCATCTGGTTCCACTTACCGTCCAGTTGTGTGTTGTAGCGTTCCAGCAGATTGTCCAGTTCATGTATTGCGTGATTTGCCTGATAGGCATAAAGCACTCTGCCGGTTTCATGGTTGGCCTGAGTGTATAGGAACTTGCGGTTCATCTGATAGGCCGAATGAAGGCTGTAACCAAGCATCTGGAACAGGGCAGGAACCTGTTCGGGATCAACAGACCCCTCAATCACATCATAATCAAAACAGATGTCCTGATACTCCACAAGGCGCTTCTGGGCGCTTCCGGTCTCAAAAGAGAAGTCTGTGTCATAAAGACGGCTATAATTGGGAGAATCCCACTCCATCTCATAGCCCATGAACTCCGGCTTGCGGTCCCATGCCAGGCGGTAATAATGGTCCAGGATATTCTGGAACACGGGTTCCAGGTCATCTCCCTTTACACCGAAAATCCCGGTCAGCCACCTGGCCTGCCATTTGTTTACATTATCATATGTGAAGGCATCAAAATCATATGCCATCTCCATGAACATGGTCATCTCTATCTCCATGGGCTTGATGTCGCCCACGTTGAGCAGCCAGTAACGGTCAGCACCGGCACTATATGCCTTGAGCAGCTCCTCATACATAAGCATCGGGGCTGTGGTGGATATCCAAAGGTTATCATGCGGCACGCCGCAGTAGCTCAGGTGATAATAGACACCGCTGCCTCCGCTGCGCTTCTGCTCCTGGGCATTGCTTACGCGTTTCATGTAGCCATAGTTGTCATCGGGCCACACCAGCGTGATGTCATCGGGCACACGCAGCCCGGCATCGTAGATGTCAAGCGTCTCCTTGTAGGGTACAAATATCTGAGGCAGTTGTCTGGACGGTTTTTTCTTGTATTTTTCAAGTATGGAACGCTGCTCACTGAACACTTTTTCAAGTGTACGTGCGCGGTTTTTGGGGTCGCTGCTCCCGTGCATTGCCTCATCATGAAGACCACGCATACCCATTGTATAGATGTTGTCATACTGTGCGGTCTCACGGATGCGGTCATCCAGTTTCTTCAGGATGGTCTCACTATTGGTCTCATAGTTCCACTCACCGTCACGCTCCTTGTCCCACTCCGACAGGGCGGCATTATTGAACAGCAACGGCTCGCAATGGCTGGTGGTTATCATTATGCCCCATTTGTCGGCCACCACCTGACTCTCGGGATGGCTGTAGAACGCACCTGTGCAGGAGTGCATGGCGGGTGCCAGCATATTGCCCTTAAGGCGGAGAATCAGTTCACATATCCTGTCGTATGTCTTGGGACCGATGTCACCGAGCTCCTTCTCGTATGTATGCTCCGCCCATGTCTTGAGGCCCCAGTCTTCATCATTCAGAAAAACTCCACGGTATTTTATTGTTGGTGACTTACTTACGTAGTTCTCATTAAAGCCCTTCACCTTGCCGGTATTCTTCTTTACGGGTACATCGGCAAACCAATACCAGGGATTCACCCCTATCTGCTCACTGATATGGAACACGCCGTATGCAAGACCTCTGGCATCGGATCCGGTAATATAGATGTTATCACCTTCTGTATCAATGGCATACTGCTCCCATTTGCCGCGCAGTTCCTTATGCCGGCCGGTATTCTTTGCAGTAGCCAGAATCACATTCTGTCCCTTAGCCTTCCGAGTACCAACCTCCGGTCTCACTCCCGATACACGCTCGATATCATCGGCCAGCACCCCGGCAATATGTCCTGCCAGCGCCGGATCCTTAGGGTTATACACTATAGTTGCCCTGGTCAGGTCCACAGCATGAACGGCTGTCACGCACATAGTCAGTATCACCGACAAAATCAGTTTCTTTTGCATAGTTGACCCTAAATTAGTTTTTCAAAGATACAAAAAAAAAAAAAAGAAATTGCGCATTAGGGACTGTCCCTAATGCGCAATTTTTATCAATCAGTGTGTCTGTTTACTTGACCTCCTCAAAGTCAGCATCCTGGACGTTGTCCGATGAGTTGCCACCCTGCTGGGCGCCTCCCTGAGGACCGCTCTGGGCACCACCCTGGAAGCCTGCGCCGGTGCCAGGCTGACCCTGGGCACCGCTCTGCTGGTACATCTGGGCGCTGGCTGCCTGGAAGGCGGTGTTGAGCTCGGCCATTGCCTTGTCGATGGCTGCCAGATCCTGAGCCTTGTGAGCATCCTTAAGGGCACTGAGTGCACTCTCGATAGGAGCTTTCTTATCAGCGGGAATCTTGTCGCCCAGCTCCTGGAGTTGCTGCTCGGTCTGGAATATCATTGAGTCGGCCTGGTTGAGCTTGTCAATCTTCTCACGCTCTTTCTTATCGGCATCGGCATTGGCCTCGGCCTCAGCCTTCATGCGGTCAATCTCCTCCTTGCTAAGACCTGAACTGGCCTCTATGCGGATAGCCTGCTCCTTGCCTGTAGCCTTATCCTTGGCTGATACCTTAAGGATACCGTTGGC
>DBYG01000077.1:0-35212 GCA_002310175.1 Bacteroidales bacterium UBA1192 | reverse complement strand
CCCTCCAGGTTGAACTGGCCGATGGACTTGTTCTGGCTTGCCATAGGACGCTCGCCCTGCAGCACGTGAATGGTTACGGCAGTCTGATTATCAGCTGCTGTTGAGAATACCTCGCTCTTCTTGCACGGGATTGTGGTGTTTGCATCAATCAGCTTGGTCATAACACCACCCAGGGTCTCGATACCCATTGTCAGAGGAGTTACATCCAGCAGGACAATGTCACCTACACCACCTTCCTTGTTCAGGATGGCGCCCTGGATTGATGCACCTACTGCTACTACCTCATCGGGGTTAACACCCTTAGAAGGTACCTTGCCGAAAAAGTCCTCAACCAACTTCTGGACAGCGGGGATACGACTTGAACCACCTACCAGGATTACCTCGTCGATATCGGAGTTGCTCAGACCTGCGTCTGACATAGCCTTGCGGCAGGGCTCCAGACAAGCCTGGATAAGGCCGTTGGCCAGCTGCTCGAACTTGGCGCGTGTCAGGGTCTTTACAAGGTGACGCGGAATACCGGCTACCGGCATGATGTACGGCAGGTTGATCTCGGTGCTGGTTGATGATGACAGCTCTATCTTGGCCTTCTCGGCAGCCTCCTTAAGACGTTGCAGTGCCATAGGATCGGCAGTCAGGTCTGCACCCTCGTCCTTCTTGAACTCCTCAACCAGCCAGTTAATGATTACCTGGTCAAAGTCATCACCACCCAGGTGGGTATCACCGTTGGTGGCAAGTACCTCGAATACGCCGCCACCGAACTCCAGGATGGAGATATCGAATGTACCGCCACCCAGGTCGAATACGGCAATCTTCATATCCTTGTTGGCCTTGTCAACACCGTATGCCAAAGCGGCAGCGGTAGGCTCATTCACTATACGCTTTACATCCAGACCGGCTATCTGACCGGCCTCCTTGGTGGCCTGACGCTGTGAGTCACTGAAGTATGCAGGCACTGTGATGACAGCCTCTGTCACCTCCTGACCCAGATAGTCCTCGGCAGTCTTCTTCATTTTCTGCAGAATCATGGCGCTGATTTCCTGAGCGGTGTACAGACGTCCGTCTATATCCACACGCGGCATGTTGTTGTCACCCTTTACCACCTTATAAGGTACGCGGGCAACCTCTTTCTGCACCTGATCCCAGTTCTCACCCATGAAACGCTTGATAGAGAACACAGTACGCTGCGGGTTTGTGATAGCCTGACGCTTGGCCGGGTCACCGATCTTACGCTCACCGCCATCGACAAATGCCACGATTGAAGGGGTTGTGCGCTTGCCTTCGCTGTTGGCGATTACGACAGGCTCGTTACCCTCAAATACTGAAACGCACGAGTTTGTGGTTCCAAGGTCAATTCCAATAATCTTTCCCATAGTTGTATGTTTTTTATTTGTTTATACTCAAAATTTGACACCAGGCTATGTACAAAACCGATGCCACAGCGTAATGTGGGCCGATGACATGACAGTTGTGACGTTTTGGCATAAAAAAGAGGATGACATCTCTGCCATCCTCAAGCTTTGTCAGTTATTTGGGGGAAACTCGCTGATTAATCTTTCATCATCTCGGAGTCCTCGTCGGGCTCGGGTTCCTGGGGATTGCCCAGGATGGCAGCCATGATCTTGGCTTCAAGCTCGTCGGCCAGTTCGGGATTGTCCTGCATTACCTGCTTGGCGGCATCGCGGCCCTGTGCCAGGCGGGTATCGCCGTAGCTGAACCATGAACCGCTCTTCTTGATGATGCCGTACTCCACACCCAGATCCACAATCTCACCACTCTTGCTGATGCCTTCGCCAAACATTATGTCGAACTCGGCCTTGCGGAAGGGAGGCGCCACCTTGTTCTTGACTACCTTTACGCGCACCTGGTTGCCTACCACCTCATCGCCGTCCTTGAGTGATGTGACGCGGCGAATGTCCAGACGGACCGACGCGTAGAACTTGAGCGCGTTACCGCCAGTGGTTGTCTCGGGATTGCCGAACATCACGCCAATTTTTTCACGCAACTGGTTGATAAAGATGCAGGTGGTGTTGGTCTTGTTGATGGTCGATGTAAGTTTACGCAGAGCCTGGCTCATCAGGCGGGCCTGCAGACCCACCTTGTTATCGCCCATATCGCCCTCTATCTCGGCCTTGGGTGTAAGAGCTGCCACACTGTCTATTACAATTATGTCGATGGCGCTGGAACGGATCAGCTGCTCGGCTATCTCCAGAGCCTGCTCGCCGTTATCGGGTTGCGAGATCCACAAATTATCTATGTCAACACCAAGTTTGGCGGCATAGAAGCGGTCAAAAGCATGCTCGGCATCGATGAACGCAGCAATACCGCCGTTCTTCTGGGCCTCGGCAATGGCATGGATGGCCAGAGTGGTCTTACCGGATGATTCCGGACCGTATATCTCTATTATTCGGCCACGCGGATAACCGCCCACACCAAGTGCGGCGTTAAGGCCGATTGAACCGGTTGATATTACATCGACATTCTCGATGCTCTCATCTCCAAGTTTCATAATAGAGCCCTTACCGAAGCTCTTCTCAATCTTGTCAGTTGCAGCCTGCAAGGCCTTGAGTTTTTCACTCAAACCAGCATTCTGAGGGCCTGACGTACCCTCAATCTCTTTTTTTGCCATAATATGAATGGTTTTAATTATCAAATCCCGAAGCGTGTTCTCCAAGGTATCACAACTTCAGCAAAGCGCCTCTTTGACGCTCCGTAGGCAAATATATGAAAAAACAATTGTATCTTTACGAAACAATCCTGATAGTTATGAACAAGGAATACGTAAGCATAATAGTACGCGAGACCGGACTCCGCGAGAATCAGGTGGATAACACTCTGAAACTGTTGGAGAACGGCGCTACGATACCATTTATAAGCCGATACCGCAAGGAGTCAACTGGCGGAATGGATGAGGTGCAGGTTACCGAGGTAAGTAATGCTTTGGAACGTCTGGAGGCTCTGGCCAAACGTAAAGAGACGGTTATAGGCACAATTGAGAGTCAGGATAAACTGAGCCCTGAGCTCAAGGATCGCATAGAGCACTGCTGGGATGCAACCGAACTGGAGGATATTTACGCCCCGTACAAGCCACACCGCAAGACCCGGGCCGATGCTGCACGTGAGAAAGGACTTGAGCCGCTGGCTGAATTCATAATGAAACAGAACCAGTATGTACCGTTGGACAGCGAAGCCGGAAAATACATCAATAAAGATAAAGGTGTTAAGAGTGTTGATGAAGCATTGCAGGGAGCAATGGACATAATTGCCGAGCGGATATCTCTTGATGAGGGAACGCGCAATCAGGTACGTAACGCATACCGTCACAGTGCCCGCATTTATTCAAAAGTGGTAAAAAGCAAGGAGTCTGAAGCCCAGAAATACCGTGATTGGTTTGATTTCAATGAACCCCTGAGCCGATGCGCATCCCACCGGTTGCTGGCAATGCGGCGCGGTGAGGCTGAGGGTATGCTGAGGGTATCGATTGAGATAGATGATGACAAAGCACTGGATTCAATTTCCCGCCACTACGTGCGCGGCAAATCTGAGGTATCACAAATTGTTGATGAAGCTGTTGAGGATTCATACTACCGCCTGCTACAGCCTTCTATTGAGAATGAATTTGCGGCATCATCAAAGAACAGCGCTGATGCCGAGGCCATAAAGATATTCGCACGTAACCTGGAGCAGCTGTTGATGGCATCGCCGTTAGGCCAAAAAGCAGTCCTGGGCATTGACCCCGGATTCCGCACAGGTTGCAAGACCGTATGTCTGGATGCACAAGGCACTCTGCTGCATAACGAGACCATCTACCCACACCCTCCCCACAATGAGTCCCGTCAGGCTGCAGCCAAGATACAGGCTCTGGTGGAGCAATACCATATAGAGGCAATAGCTATAGGCAACGGGACGGCCGGCCGTGAGACCCAGGAATTCATTGAGCATCTGCGGTTGCCGGCTAAAGTTCAGGTATTCAGTGTGAATGAGGATGGAGCATCAATCTATTCAGCGTCCAAGATTGCCCGCGATGAGTTCCCTGACTATGATGTGACAGTGCGCGGCGCAGTTTCAATAGGCCGACGGCTTATGGATCCACTTGCCGAACTGGTAAAGATTGACCCCTCGTCAATAGGTGTAGGTCAGTACCAGAAAGATGTAAACCAGACCGAACTCAAGCACTCTCTTGACCAGACCGTGATAAGCTGTGTTAACCGTGTTGGAGTGAACGTGAATACCGCCAGTTCACATCTGCTCACTTATATAAGCGGACTTGGCCCACAACTGGCGCAGAATATAGTTGATTACCGAACGGATAACGGTCCGTTCAAATCACGCAAGGAGCTTATGAAAGTACCCCGCATGGGAGCCAAGGCGTTTGAACAGTCAGCCGGATTCCTTCGGGTGCCGGGCAGCGAACAGCCTCTTGACAACAGCGCCGTACACCCCGAAAGCTATGCCATAGTGGAAAAAATGGCCAAAGACCTGGGATGCACCGTGCAGGAGCTGATGAAAAGCCCGGAACTGCGTGCCAGGATAGACATAAAACACTATGTAACTGATAAGGTTGGCATCCCCACCCTGACCGACATCATGCAGGAGCTTGAAAAACCAGGACGTGACCCGCGCGGCCCTTTAAAGAAGTTTGAGTTCTCAAATGAGGTACACACCATTGAGGATGTACGTGAAGGAATGGTACTGCCCGGAATAATCAACAACATAACAAACTTCGGGGCTTTTGTAGATATAGGGGTACACGTAAAAGGCCTGATACACATATCCCAACTGGCTCCGGGCAAGTTCATCAAGGATCCCACCCAGGTGGTATCGCTACAACAGCAGGTTATGGTTAGGGTGCTTAACGTTGACCTTGAGCGACAGCGCATCAGTCTGGCAATGGAAAAATGACGCAAAACCAAAAGGTCCCTTTGCATCATTCTCAATTTTATTTACTAATTTAGCGCTATAATAACTTTTTACTAACTAAAAGCGATATTTATGAAAAAGTACTTAGCTGAGATGATCGGAACTATGGTTCTGGTTCTTATGGGTTGCGGCGCAGCCGTCAGCCTGGGTTGTACACCTGCCGGTATTGGCGTTCCCGGCGTAGTTGGAACGGCATTGGCATTCGGTCTTGCAGTAGTTGCAATGGCTTATGCAATCGGTGGCATATCTGGCTGCCACATCAATCCGGCCATAACACTGGGCGTATGGCTCTCGGGCCGCATGAGCGGTAAGGATGCCTGCATGTACATGATTTTCCAGGTTATTGGTGCCATTATCGGAGCAGCCATCCTGTTTGCCATCACACCAGGCGGACTTGGGGAGAACGTATGCCAGGAGGGCATCTCAACAGGCGTAGGCTTTGTGGCAGAGCTGGTATTCACCTTCGTGTTCGTACTTGTTGTTCTGGGTACTACCGATGCCAAGAAGGGTGCCGGCAACTTTGCAGGTCTCGCAATTGGTCTGTCACTGGTTCTGGTACATCTGGTTTGCATACGCTACACCGGTACATCAGTCAACCCGGCCCGTTCAATAGGTCCCGCCATCTTTGCAGGCGGTGCTGCCCTGAGCCAGCTCTGGATATTCATCGTAGCTCCCCTTTGCGGCGGTGCACTTGCTGCCGGCATCTGGAAGATGATTGGTTCAGACGACAAATAATCGTAAAATAATTTCACTTGGCTCAAACCGGAGCTCAGGTATTATTAAGCATAAAAAATTATCTGCCCTTAAGGAAAAAAATATTTTTCCAGTAGGGCAGAAATTTTTTCCCTTAAGGGAATTTATTGGGGCTGTTATTGCCTGTAAAGTTTTTTCAATTGAATGCAGTTGATGATCCTTCCGCACTTGGTACCCTCCCGTCGGGCGGAGAAGAAACGGTGGTTGTTGCGGTAGGTGCAGATTCCTGTCACCTGAATGTTTTCCGGCTTCACGCCAGCCTCCTCCAGCAGCCACCTGTTCGCCTTCCAAAGGTCAATGTGCAGACCGCCGGCCATGGGATTATCCGCAGTAGGAGCCTTAGGGCCGCAATCAGCCAGAATCTCCGCCATAGGGAATCCCGCATCACTGAAAGCATCGGCCACCTCATGCCCAACCTGGAAGCTCTCCGGCCCTATACCAGGTCCTATCACAGCCAGCAGTTCCGAAGCTTCTGTGCCATAACGCTCGTGCATGAAATCTATAACCTTACGGCTAAGATGCTGGACTGTCCCTCTCCATCCTTCATGAACAGCAGCAACGGCCTTGTTCACAGGATCATAAAGTAGTACCGGAATGCAATCGGCCGTTCGGACCGATATTGCCACACCAGGTACATTTGTCACCAGGGCATCCACTCCTTCCAGTTCCTCCCGGGTGGTAAAAGGATCCGTTACCTCATGTATCACGCACCCATGCACCTGATGGGGCTGAACTACATAGAAAGGCAGCGTCTCATCCCGCTCCAGACTAAAAGCAACCACACTATCCGCAATACGGTAATTCATATCTGCAAAAGTAATCAAAAGCGACGCATTAGGAACAGTTCCCAATGCGTCGTTTTAAAAAATACATGAGCGGGATTATCAGAGAAGATTATCCTTCTCAATATCCTTGAAGTACTTGTAGGTATCAACCTTGAGCTCGCCGCAGGCAGCCTCATCGGCCACGATTATTGCGTGCGGATGCAGCTGAAGTGCGCTGATGGTCCACATCTGGCAAACTCCCTCCTCTACTCCGTGCTGCAGGGCGCGGGCCTTGTTGTGACCGTTAACCATGATCATTACCTGCTTGGCATCCATAACGGTACCAACGCCTACGGTAAGAGCGGTCTTGGGAACCTTGTTCACGTCGTTGTCAAAGAAACGGCAGTTGGCGATGATGGTATCGGTGGTGAGGGTCTTCTGGCGGGTGCGGCTCTGAAGGCTTGAACCCGGCTCGTTGAACGCGATGTGACCATCGGGACCGATGCCGCCCATGAAGAGGTCAATGCCGCCAGCTGCCAGAATGGCCTTCTCATAATTCTCACACTCGGCCTTGAGGTCCTTGGCGTTACCGTTCAGGATATGCACGTTCTCCTTCTTGATGTCAATGTGGCTGAAGAAGTTGTTCCACATGAATGAGTGGTAGCTCTCGGGATGCTCCTCGGGCAGGTTTACATACTCGTCCATGTTGAATGTGATGACGTTCTGGAATGATACCTTGCCGGCCTTGTTTAGGGCAATCAGCTCCTTGTACATTCCCAGAGGTGAGCTTCCTGTGGGGCAGCCCAGTTTGAACGGCTTCTCAGCCGTGGGTTTTGCATCGTTGATACACTTGGCTACGTAGTTGGCAGCCCACTTTGACATTTTACCGTAATCCGGTTCAATAATCAGTCTCATAATTAATAATATTGGGTTTAATAACTGTAATATCAGAAAAAGTGTACAAAAGGGGCCTGACCCCAATCGTACGTTTTGCTCCGGCTACTCTGTTAAAAGCCTTTTCTTTATATTCTGAATCCTCTCAGTGAACTCCTTGAGTTCCTTACGCTGTTGCAGTATGAAACTGTTCTCATCAAGTTTACCCCATGCGGCCAGCATCTCATCCTCGCTTCGGAACGTAGCCCTTCGAAACTTGTTCTCGTAATCCTTCTTGCGTGATTCATACACCTGGTTGTAAACATAAGCCTGAAGTTCAATACCTTTGTTAAGAGCATTGTTCCAGTCATCAGCTGTCAGCGTATCCACTCCTAACATATGTTTGAGTGACATATAAGCATGACGCAGTTTGTCAATCGGATATTTCTTCCAGATCTCATTGTAACGATGGTGTATCTCCTTCCAGGTGTTCAGAGTGCCATCCTTTATATCGGAACGAAGTTGTTCAAAGTCATCCATAGACATGAGCTGACCTCCCAGATTGAACCATATGCGTGCACGGTCACCGTCAAAACGGTCGCTGATGTTCCGGAACGTCTCACCGTCATGTTCCTCAAGATATGATACGATATTTTTCACTGCATAATATGTCAGCATATCTCCATAAGCGTGATATGCTTTATATGGATGTAGGATTACAACCTTGCGGTGTGATTTCTCCATATTTTCACCTATCACTTCAAGATCATCGACTTTATCCGGATCACCGTTCAACAGATTACGGCCAATTTCAGTCAGAGCTTCATCGGTCATCCCGTCCAGGCTCTTGCCCTCACGGCGCAGCCACGCCTTCGCAGTCCACTTGTCAAGCAACTTACGTGCCTCGATGGCCTCCTCCATTGTATCTGGAGCGTATGCGTCAAATTCAATGTTCTGCACCTTGAACACACGGGTATCGCGTGTGGCGTATTTCCAGTTGTTACGTGCCATAGCGAACATATTGTAAAGCCATGAGAACGCAGGTATCACATGAAGTTCACCATTAACCTCATCATTGCTGAGCAGGGCAAACGGGAACGGGTTAACAAGCTCTGCAGGATAAGCACCCTTGGCCAGCATAGTAAAGCTGGCAAACTTGCAGGAGTGCTTTACGCTTACGCACAAGGCTGGCCAGAATCCGCGTCCGGCCTCAATCTCGCCATCAAAGGTGCGGGAATTATGGTTGGAGCCGATAGTGGCACCGGCGGCCAGATTTGACTGCCCCTTGACCACGCTTGCTATCAGGAACGAGTTGTTATGATGCTGCTCGTGAGCCGGGAAAATAAGGTTGTGGAGCACCTCACAACATGAGATTGTGGAGTTGTCACCCATGAATGAGTTCATAAGCCTGGCTCCGTATTTAAGGTTTGAATGACTGCCCAGTACAAACCTTACCGCAATGACCGAATAGAAAATGCGGCAACCGTAACCTATGATACCGTTTACCAGCACCACGTTCTCACCTATCTGGGTAGGCTCTTTCTCTGATGAGTTGATTGTTATATTCTTCAGTTTGCTGGCACCCTTGATATAACAGCAGTTTCCTATCTTGACATCCTTGATAATCCAACAGTTCTTTATGACATTACCATAACCAATCACACCATAAAACCCCCGACGGCTGTCAAATGAGTTCTGTGTTATGGTTTTCAGACGATCCTGAAGACGTTTGTCATCAATGAATTTAGCCCACATATATGCATCGGCCGCAATCATGCCGTCAAACGGGAGTACCTTGCGGCAGCCGGTCTCATTCATAAGTTCCAACCATATCCGGACATCCTCATCCTCACCTTCCTTTATGATACCGTTACCGAATTTGGCATGATCGGTACATGACATCTCCTGTATATTGAAAAGCATACATCGGTCACCTATAATATAATGTGAAAGGTAATGTACGTTGTGGATAGCGCAGTCATCACCTATGTCACAGGAATGGATTGAGCTGTTGGTAATGCCGCAAGACAATCTCAAATCATGATATTGGAGTCCATTCGATGTCACACGTCCTATCCGGACGAATCCATAGAACTTGTTGTTCTTGATCATCATCGGATCAAATTCGTCGGTAACAAGGATATTGTCCCAACTCATGGCGGTGTTATCATTCTTGACAAGGGATTCTATCTCAAAACTGGTAAGATGACGCCACCCGCCCCTTGGTGCGCAGACTTGAGTGTTGCGAAGATAATACTTGTCCTGGCCGGCAGGAATAAACTTAGGATCCAGAAAACTGTTATAAAGCTGATCCGATGAAAGAACTGTCACTTTTTCCATATTGTCCTTTATGTATTCTGGGCAGCAAAGTTACAGCATAAAAACCAAACCACCAAGAAATTACACATATAAAATAATATTTTATATGAAACTGACATCAGAGGGAGGGGCAGACATCACAATAAAACATCCCGACAGACATGAGCAAGCTCACATCTTTCGGGATGAATTGTCGGTATGTGGAAGGAGTAGTTCTCCTGCAGATATGCAGGAAACTATTCAGAAGGAGTATCTTCCTCGGCTTTCGGCTCGCTGAAGTCGTTTTCGCCGTACTTGACCAGAAGATCGTACCATCCGGCAATCTTCTTTATGTGACTGGGATAGACACGGTCACGGTCAAAATCCGGAATAATATCGCCAAAGTAATTGATTAGCTCCGCATTTGAAGCCTTACGCCAGTCAAACTGTATCTCTTTCTTTCCCAGTCTGGTTTCGATAGCTTGAAACACCTCACGCAAAGGCATTTCTTTCTCATCGGTGAAAATAGAGATATCACCCAACGAAACAACCTTGTCTGTGCCCTGAATGGGAAAACGTTTCTTACTCCCGTCGATATTCTCGACAATAAGCGCACCGCGACCACGGGTCAACAACTTGAAAAGACCCTGTTTACCTGAGATAGTCAAAATTTCGTTTAACATTTTCTACTCTTATTTTTTTCAATATCATTACATCTGTCTATCAATTTGTCCAACTGTCCCGAAAGGTTTACCGATCCGTCATTTATAATGACAAAAGAGCACATGGAACAGATCGTTTCCTGGTCAGCCTGACTCCTGATTCTCGCCAGCACCCGGTCCCTGTCAGTACCGTCACGCATCATACACCGTTTAATCCTGAGTTCCTCCGGTGCATAAACGGCTACCGTCACATCCACCTCGGAATCAAATCCGGATTCAAAGAGAATGGCAGATTCAATGGCACAAATCCCCGCTCCCTTCACATTACTTACCCAGTCCTTGAAATCCTGCCTGACTTTCGGATGAACAACGGATGATATCTCACCTGAATGTGTCTTGCTGCCGAAAATGTACTTAGCCATAACGGCTTTGTCAAGACATCCGCCGGAATATAGGTCTGATCCTACAATTGAAGTCAGTTTGCTGATCACATCGGCATCGGTAGACATAATTCTCTTGGCATTGGAATCGGAATCATACACCGGAATACCGCGCAGGGAAAGCATAGCTGACACAAAACTCTTGCCGCTGCCCATACCGCCTGTCAGTCCGATTATAACCATAGTCTTTCAAATAACGAAAACACTATCATTACGATTCTCCTCCATAAGGAATTCCACATCCTTGGTCTGAAGCCTTACGTTTGTAACGTTGGCAGGTTGTGAATACAGATGAAGTTCTGCCTTATCAACATTCCGCCCTTCAATATCGTCATAGTCTATCACCACCTTGAAATCTTTTGAGGTGACATGTTCAAAATCCGCCATCTTGACCCAAAAGATAAGGGAGACCTTGGATGGAAAAGCCCTTAATGTTATACCGTCAGGAAAATTGACTCCGGTAACCGGCACTTCAATGCTTTTTTCCGTATATTGCTGCGCAACCACTGTCATGTTAACCTCCGAAGTTTCAAGTATAGCATCATCCAGCGGTCTAAGTATGCAGTCAATGGAAAGTGTATCCCTGTTAAGGTCCAGTTTTTCATTTTTTACATAAACGGCATCATAGGCCTCAAGTTTATCAAGAGGGATGAGTGCCTTGACGCTGTCCGGCTCAAAGATCACCCTTTCCAGGGAATACTGGTCCTGGCTGTTGAAAGAGCCGTCATATACCACGGGAAGCATTACGGCTTTCTGAAGCACATAGCGGAAAGAGATGGAATCCGGCTCCATATTTCTTATGGTGACCGAAGAAGGAATGAGGCCGGAGAGCGTGTCTTTCAGATTCTGGGTCGGATATGATGCTCTGCCCTGTCCCATCTGGAACTGTGCACAATCGAGACCGATGAGCTGTTTGCGGGAACCTGACCTGACACGCCAGAGGGAAGTACCCTTGCCTCCGAACGATATCACGACCTGACCGGGAGGGGATGATGTGACGCGAATATCATTAGGCACGTTTCTTAGCTCTATAGGAAACGTAATACTGGCCTCATAGGTATCGTTCATCGTTTGTGACCACCAGAAAAAAAAAGCCAGTGCAAGGAACAGCAGGAACACCAGGAAATCACCTCGGAATAACCTCTGGAGTGATTTCCTGTTATTTTTTTCTTTACCGGACGATGAATCCGGAAAGGAGCTGTCCCCGTTCATACAGCTAACGTCATTCAGGCTTTTTCGTCCTTGGAAGGGTCTTTCTTCCTTTTTCTTGAAGGCTTTTCGGGTTTAGCGGGCTGAGGAGTGGGAACCGGATTGATATAACGTTTGTCAACCTTAATCCTCATTCCCTGGGCTATCTCGAGAGTAACTGACACTTCATCTATGTCCTTGACCTTGCCGAATATGCCGGAACTGGTCACCACATCCTGCTCCTTCTGCAGTGCGTTGCGGAATTTATCACCTTCCTTGTCCTGACGGCGCGGCATGAACATCATCAGCATAAGGAATAAAAGCACTATGACCCAAATTCCCATCATACCGCCGCCTGCAGGCTTACCGGCCTGTGTTTCCTGAATGTCACCAAGATTCACATCCTGCTGAACCAGGGTAACAATATTTTCACTCTCTACCTCCTGCCATGTGATGGAGGATGGATTCAACAAAAGCATTTTAGCCATAAGATATACCGTTTTAAATAGATTCACTTGTTAAGCCGCCCCTCGGAAGCAAGTTCCCTGGAAATTGTATCCAACATCCCGTTTACGAAACTTCCGCTGGCCGGAGTGCTCAGATATTTGGCCAGATCCACATACTCGTTAATGGTAACTTTAAGTGGTATTCCCGGAAAGCCGGTGAGTTCAGCCAGGGCCACCTGGATGATTATCACATCAAGCAAAGCAAGTCTGGAAGGGTCCCATCGGCGACAATTGGCAGCAACCACCCTCTCCCTTTCATCTTGAGCGGCAATTCCGGCATGGAGAAGATTGATGGCGAAATCCCTGTCGCCTTCTTCCTTGAACTCTGCCAGAAGCGGCTGGTCGGATCCGCCGTCTTCAGTGAAAGACCTGAATGTCTTCAAAACAAAAGAGTCAATCAGATCCCTGTCACCATTCCAATAAATATTCTGTTCCTCCAGAAGCGCATCCAGTTCCTCGTTGTCCATGAAGAAAGACTTGTAGAGTTTCTTGCACAATTCCTTGTCCGCCTCATAGCCAAACCGTTCCTCCTGCCAATACTCCTCAAGAATATCGCTATTCAGGAATCTGTCGTATGTATTCCTGATAAAATCCGACTCTGACAACCATGACATATCAGCCGAACCTATAAAATCCGACAGATTCGTATTGGACTCCAACTGGCCTATGAAACTGTTTTCTGAGAATCTTACCTCCTTACCCGGAATATGAACTTCATTCATGCGTTTTTTCCTGGACACAGCCCTTCGTGACAAAGAGAGCAATGCCACAGGAAGGTAGAGAAGAGTCTTATATAATGAATACGTGCTGTCGAGACTTTGTGAAAGCTCGCGTTCAGCCATTTCAGGCTTACCGCTTCCATTCTGGTAATATGCGTATATCACCTGTACAACTTTCAGTCTGATGAGAACCCTGTTAACCATTTCCTGTTAAAAACCGATATAACGGTCCGCAAAAATACATCTTTTTTTGTCACATTCACAATTACACAGTTTAATTCTTGCATATTAAGATTCAAATTGCCATATTTGTAGTGTCATAAAATGGAAAGCCCATGGATGAGTTCAAAAGGAAAAACAATGAGGAGATGGAGAAGGACGTTCTGTTCTCCCATGCGGTAAAAGCCGGCAAGCGCATATATTACATGGATGTGCGCAAAACCCGTAAAGAGGAGCTGTATCTGTCCATTACGGAAAGCAAGAAGATAACCACAGGTGATGGTGAGAGTGCTCAGGTAAGTTTTGAAAAGCACAAGATTTTCCTGTATCGGGAGGATTTCAGCAATTTCATAGACGGTTTGACCAAGACCATCAAATACATTCATGAAGCAGAGAATTCCAATGCCCCTGCCACAGAAACCCAGGATCCCGCATCAGATTCTGAAAAAGTTCCCGACCTCCCTAAACCGGACGATTTCAAGATTGAATTCTGATCAATTAAGAATTAAGAGTTGAGAATTGAGACCAAGGAACTGCGTAAAAATCATGCGCCGGATGGTATTTTTCATTTTTCAATTTTCAATTCTCATTTTTTTTTGTAACTTTGCGCCGCTTTTACGTAAAGCCTGCCCAAACAGCAGAGTTTTGTGTGATGGTGAATTGAATATTAACAATTTAGAGTAACACGTTTTAAGATGAAATCAATTGACGTAAAGGGCACAGCCCGCAACGAGTTCGGTAAAAAAGGTGCCAAGGCACTTCGTAAGCAGAACCTTATCCCCTGCAACCTGTACGGCGTTGAGCGTAACGAGAAAGGTCTTCCCGTAGCCAAGGCATTCAGCGTAACTTTTGAAGAGGTCAGAAAGCTTGTCTATTCACCCGATATTTTCTCTGTAAACCTGACCATTGACGGCAACACCGTTCTGGCAGTTATGCGTGAGATTCAGTTCCACCCCGTTAAGGACAACATCCTTCACATAGATTTCTATCAGGTAGATCCCGAGAAGCCCATCGTTATGGCAGTCCCCGTTAAGCTGAACGGTCTGGCAGCCGGTGTCAAGGCTGGTGGTAAGCTGGAGCAGATCATGCGCCGTGTAAAGGCCAAGGCTCTCTACACCGCTATTCCTGAGAAGGTGGAGATTGACGTTACATCTCTCACCATCGGCAAGTCAATCAAGGTTGGAGACCTGAATGTAGAGGGAATCGAGTTTGTAAGCCCCAAGAACGCTGTGATCTGCACAGTTATGTCAACCCGTTCAGCTGCTGCCGCTACAACTGAGGAGGGCGCTGAGGGTGCTGAGGCTCCTGCCGCTGAGTAATATAAAGAATGAAATACTTGATTGTGGGGTTGGGTAACCCGGGCGACGAATACCAAGATACCCGCCACAACATAGGATTCATGGTATTGGATGCCCTTGCTAAGGCATCCGATACTGTTTTTGAGGACAGGCGATACGGTTTTGTAGCCCATATGCGCATCAAGAACCGTGAGCTTGTGCTCCTCAAACCCACCACCTATATGAACCTGAGCGGAAACGCAGTCCGCTACTGGATGAACCAGGAGAACATCCAGCCCGAAAACCTTCTGGTCGTGGCCGATGACCTGGCTCTGCCCCTGGGTAAGATACGTCTCAAGAAACAGGGAAGTGGCGGCGGACACAACGGTCTGGGCAACATCATCCAGGTACTCTGCTCCGAGCAGTTTTGCCGCCTGCGCTTCGGCATAGGTAATGATTTCCCTATGGGAGCGCAGATAAAGTTCGTGCTGGACCCGTTTAGTGAGGATGAACGCAAGATTCTTGACGAGCGCATCCCAGTGGCCGTGGAGGCTGTCAGGAATTTCTGTCTGGCCGGCATTGACGATACCATGTGCAAATTCAACAACAAGTAGTCATGGCGGAGGCAAGGATTGACAAATGGCTGTGGTCAGTGCGTATCTTTAAGACCCGCACAATAGCCTCTGAGGCCTGCAAGAAAGGACGCATCCTGATAAACGGAGTCCAGTGCAAGCCATCCAAGACCGTCAAGGAAGATGACACCGTTCAGGTGCGCAGACCGCCCGTAACCTATACTTTCAAGGTACTGCAAGCCATAGAGAACCGCGTGGGAGCAAAACTGGTCCCGCAGATGATGGAGAACATCACTCCGCAGGAGCAGTATGATTTATTGGAGATGAACCGTATTGGCGGTTTCGTGAAGCGGGCTGCCGGTCTGGGCCGTCCCACCAAGAAAGACCGTCGTGACATGGAGGACTTCCTCTCCGACGCCCCATTTGACCTCCCTGAGGAGTTCGATTTTGACGAATAGTCTCAAAACTATTCTGAGCAGGGAAAAGTGTCAAGTTTCACCAGGTTCGCTGAGCCACAAGTCCGATGATACGGACCACCGTCATCATGGCCTTCTCCATGCTCTGTACGGGAACCCACTCATAGCGGCCGTGGAAATTCATGCCGCCGGCAAAGAGATTGGGGCAAGGCAGTCCCTTGAATGAGAGCTGTGCGCCGTCTGTACCGCCGCGGATGGGAACCTTGACGGGATTCACACCTGCCAGTTTCATGGCGTCACAAGCTATATCCACCACAAACGGAACCTTATCTATCTGCTCCTTCATGTTGTAGTACTGGTCTGTAACCTCGGCCACCACGGTGCCCTGGCCGTATTTGGCATTCATCTTGTCGGCCACAGCCTTGGCAAACTCCTTGCGGGCCTCAAACTTGGCACGGTCGTGGTCACGGATAATGAATACGGCCGATGCATGGTCAACCTCACCATTCAGGCCTACCAGATGATAGAAGCCCTGATAGCCTTCAGTGGTTCCGGGAGTCTCGTTTGCGGGGAACAACTCAATCAGTTCGGCAGCCAGAAGTGATGCATTGACCATCTTGCCCTTGGCGTAACCCGGATGAACCTCGAGTCCCTGAATCTTGAACACGGCCTTGGCAGCGTTGAAATTTTCATACTCCATCTCTCCTACCTCACCACCGTCAACGGTGTAACCGAACTCACAGCCAAAACGCTCCACATCAAAATGAGCGGCACCCATGCCAATCTCCTCATCGGGATTGAATCCCACGCGAACCTTGCCGTGCTTTATCTCAGGATGCTGCTGCAGATACTCCACGGCGGTGATTATCTCGGCTATACCTGCTTTGTCATCGGCTCCCAGAAGGGTTGTGCCGTCTGTCACGATAAGGTCCTCACCCTTATGAGCAAGCAATTCGGGAAACAAGCTGGGCGAAAGCACTATGTTCTGCTCTTTGTTAAGTATTATGTCACCCCCGTCATAATTATTCACAATACGTGGTTTTACATCCTTACCGCTCATAGAGGGGCTGGTATCCATATGCGATATAAAACCGATGGTAGGTATTTTCTTGTCAGTATTGGCCGGAAGCGATGCATAGACGTACCCCATGTCATCCATATAAACCTCTTCAAGTCCCATACTCTCCAGCTCGGCCTTGAGTTGGCGTGCCAGATTCATCTGCTTGGCGGTGCTGGGAACGGTTTCCGAGTTCTCATCGGACTGCGTATCGACAGCTGTATAGCCTAAAAATCTCTTTATCAGATCCATATATTGCGTTTAATTTTGATTTAATGCAAATCTAATAAAAAAATTAACTATGTTTGCAAAATCTAAACGATAACGCTAACCTTTTTATATAGACGATTATGAGAATTAAGCATTTGTTATTCATGGCTGCAACCACAATGTTTGCCTTTACAGCATGTGAGGATCCTGCCAACGGGGATGACCCTGAAAACGGAGGAAACGGCGACGCTAATTTCTGGACCACCTATCAGTTGGCCCCAAAAGGTGTCAAGACCATCGTTAATGATAATTTTACCAATAATTACGACAGCAAAGGTCGTCTTATTTCATCGGTTTCAACTTGGAGCACAACCACTTATACCTATAATTCTGCAGGATATGTATCCAAGATTGAAAGTGAAGAAGATTATAACGGCACGATGGTCGCATCAACCCAGAAACTTGAATATGACAACGGCAACAAGTTCTGTCCTCTTCCCATCGGTCCGGGCAAGGTATTCCACATCTTTGAAATGGGATTGACCAAGGGATTGTCAAAGGTTACATTTGAAAATGAGGATTACGGTACTATCGTAATGGAGTACAAATTCAAGGGGGACAATCTTACCATCAGCACATCAGGCGGCAAAGAGAGATTGTATGACGATTCTATGGTTTATGACGACATAATCATTGAGTATGAGGGTAACTATCCACGCTACACCCGTGACGAGCACGAGTTTATCGGCCCCATCACCTATCAGGCTAACGGACAGTTTGACACATACGTAGAAGGTTTCTTCAGCTGGGATCCAGCATATGCTGGTCAAGTAACGATGGAGCGTACACGCACAGTCAACAAGAACTTCAAGGATAAGTTACTCGTAGAGAAGGAGGTAAGCAAATACTACAATGACGGAGAGTCTAGCCCTTATAATATAGAGACTATCGAATGCACCTATAACGATAAGGGTGACGAAATAAAAGAGGTAGTCACAAACACTGTATCAGGCAGTGATCGCTATGAAACCACTTATGAGTACGAGTATGACTCCAAGGGCAACTGGACAAAGTGCACCGGTACTCAAAGAGTAACCAACAGGCAAGGCGTTGAGCCTCGCACTTGGGTTACAAACCGTACAATTACTTACTATTGATTCCTGCATACAGGACATAAAACAAAGAATGGTCGCCCTGGTGGCGACCATTCCTGTATAAGATGGGTAAGCGGGCTACATCGCGCCGCTACAACCGACGTACCTTTGCTGCCGTCAAGCCCTGGAGGGTTAGAAGGGAGCTGGCCGTGTAGGACTTACCCAGTGCGAAGATACAGCTTTTATTTGAAACTGCAACCGGCAATCAAAAAGAAATGATTAATTTTGCCAATTATTATAAGCAATGGAAGAACAAGAAGAAAAAAAGGTCATTAGGATTAACCTGCTCCAAGTGTCCATGACTCTTGGAACGAACCTCGGTTTATACATCATCCTTGTATATGCTGTAACAGCCATGACTGTCAGGTTCTCTGTACTCTCACTTCTCGCTCTTCCGCTCATGCTGGGAATACCGGTTGTCGCTTTTTTCCTTGTCAAACGATATAGGGACAAAAACAGCATACCGTTTTTCCCGTTTCCCATATCCTGGATCATTACGCTTCTGACGTTCCTGTTCGCCACAGTACTTTCCTGCATGGCGGTCTATCTGTATCTACGATTCATTGATCATGGCGCTTTCGCTACCGGACTGATGGCTTGGATGGAAACTGTCATACAGTCAACGGAGACTGTAACCGCAACTATGACAAACCACGCACAGATTGAGCAGTACAACAACACAATTGAATTGTTGCGGCAGTCTGTGACATGGTTCTGTTCACTGCCTGCATCAGGTGTAACCAAACAACTCATACAGGCATCACTGATGTGGGGTAACATCCTTTCACTAATAATAGCGTTAATTACCGCTAAAAGAATCAGACTCGAATAACTATGGATATTTCAATTATTGTTCCCCTTCTCAACGAGGCCGAATCGGTTCCTGAACTGTTCGCGTGGATAGATCGCGTAATGAAACAAAACGGTTTCAGTTATGAGGTAATCTTTGTCGATGACGGCAGTACTGACAACTCATGGAAGATAATAGAAGGACTCAAATCCGACAATCCCGATATCGTCAAAGGAATAAAGTTCCGCCGCAACTACGGTAAGTCCCCAGCCCTGTTCTGTGGATTCGATATGGCTCAAGGGGACATCGTTGTAACTATGGACGCCGACCTTCAGGATAGTCCGGAGGAAGTACCGGAGATGGTACGTATGATACGTGAAGAAGGCTATGACCTGATATCAGGTTGGAAGAAAAAACGCTACGACGGTACCCTAAGCAAGAATATACCATCCAAGATATACAATTGGACCGCACGAAAAGTTACGGGACTCAAGCTGCATGACATGAACTGCGGACTCAAGGCTTACCGCCGTGAGGTTGTCAAGAATATTGAGGTGTACGGTGAAATGCACCGCTATATACCATTCCTTGCCAAGAACGCAGGGTTCAGCAATATCGGTGAGAAAGTAGTACACCACCAGGCACGAAAGTATGGCAAGACCAAATTCGGTCTGGATCGTTTCGTAAACGGTTACCTTGACCTCATGTCACTCTGGTTCCTGAACCGTTTCGGCAAACAACCTATGCATTTCTTCGGACTTTGGGGGTCCGTCATGTTCATACTCTGCCTTATAGCCATCATTGTAATAGGTATAAACAAACTGGTTTGTATTGCACATGGCATACCCGCCCGCCTTGTAACTGACAGCCCGTATTTCTACATCGCCCTGACCGGCATGATTATGGGAACACTCATGTTTCTGGCAGGATTCATGGCAGAACTTATAAGCCGCAGTTCGCAGAACCGCAATGACTACAAGATTGAGAAGGAACTCAAGTAATTCCTGAACCTGATGTCCGTTTTAGACCTTATACTACTGTCCGTCGCTCTTGCCATGGACTGTTTTACGGTGTCCATAACAAGTGGTCTCATCCAGCGCAGGCTAATATTACGTACAATGCTGGTGACAGCTGTATCGTTCGGCCTGTTCCAAGGTATCATGCCTATGATCGGATGGCTGGGTATAA
This sequence comes from Bacteroidales bacterium UBA1192, assembly GCA_002310175.1. Taxonomy (GTDB): domain Bacteria; phylum Bacteroidota; class Bacteroidia; order Bacteroidales; family Bacteroidaceae; genus Colenecus. The sequence continues at coordinate 15,209 of DBYG01000077.1, read as the reverse complement.
GTTTTTTTAGCGGCGCCTTAGAACGTTGGGATCATTGGATCGCCTTCGGCCTGCTGGCATTCCTGGGAGGCAGGATGATATTGAACGGACTAAAGAATGATGAGGAGGAAAAGACCTATGATCCATCCAGGTTTTCTACCATAATCACTATGGCTATTGCCACAAGCATAGACGCTCTTGCGGTTGGACTTTCGTTCGGCTGTTCAGGTTACGATACTCTTGCTGACATTATGCTTCCTGTAATCATAATAGCCATAGGTTCTTTCCTATTCTCTGCGGCAGGATTCGTTATCGGAGCTTACGCAGGCAGGCGCATCAATTTTCCTGTAGAGATAATAGGAGGAATTATACTAATAGGTATTGGAGTCAAAATACTGATAGAACATCTTACAGCATGATATGAAAAAATGGCACTACCCTTTTCTGGCATTCCTGATTCTGGCAACCATCGTAATTCTGTCCCATCGCGAATCGCAAGAGCCAGAGTACTTCACAAGCCAGGGTCTGGTTTTCGGAACCACTTACCACATTACATATCTATATTTTGAAGACCTGACGGAGCAGATCAACTCCACTCTCAAGAATGTTGACGATGCTCTCTCCATGTTCAATCCGGAGTCAACAATATCGACAGTCAACCGTGCCCGTGAGATTCAGGTCGATGACACGCTTTTCCTCAAGGTGTTCCGCCGTGCAATGGAAATTTCCGAATGGACAGACGGGGCATTCGACATAACCGTGGCGCCTGCGGTCAATGCCTGGGGGTTCGGTTTCAAACATGCTGAGGATGTCAGGGAATCAACAATAGACAGTCTTCGCAATATCATCGGTTACAGGAAGATAAGTGAGAACAATGGGCTTATCACAAAGGAGAGTCCGGATGTCATGCTGGACTGCAGTGCCATTGCCAAGGGATTCGGAAGTGATATGGTGGCTTCCATGTTCCGCTCCATGGGCATCAACAACTTCATGATAGAGATTGGCGGGGAAATTGTCCTCTCCGGCCGCAACAGGGAAGGCAAAAAGTGGAGGATAGGAATAAACCGTCCGGATGATGATTCCTTATCAACCAACAACCAGCTCCAGAGCATCATATCTGCCACTAATATCGCCATTGCCACTTCTGGCAACTACAGGAATTTCTACATGAAGGATGGCCGTAAATATGCCCACACCATAGACCCGCACACATGTATGCCGGTAAGCCACAGTCTGCTTTCAGCTACAGTATTCGCCAAGGACTGCGCCACTGCCGATGCCATAGCCACCTCCATGATGGTAATGGGAATAGATAGCGCCCGCGTGTTATGCGAGCGTCATCCTGAACTGGGAGCCTATTTCATATACCAGACTCCCGACGGTGAGATGGCCACCTCCTCCACTCCAGGTCTGGAGTTCTGAATCAAAAAGTGGATCCTGTCGTCATTCTATGTACACCTTCCTGTTTCCCTTTATGTACAAGCCCTTCTTTTGGGGTATGCCGTCTATGGGGCGTCCCAGAAGATCATAGTAAGGCTCATTGTCCTGCAGGGCATCGGCCGGTTTCACGATTGTGGGGTCGGTGTACTGGAATAAAGATGCGTGGTCGCAGCAAAACTGTGTCAAATTGTTGTTTATCCACTCTCCGAGATAGGAATCCATGTAGATTACGCAGTCGGGGCGTATTTCAATCGGGATACGGTAACTGAAAGTGTAGCTGCCGTCTCCTCCTTCCTCCGGCAGTAAAGAGAGATACTCTCTGATTCCATCACGAATAAAGATATCGTCAACCTGTTCGTCATCCCAAAAGAGACGTACTTTTAAGCCGATGCTGTCGGACGGAATCCAATACGGCATATTTATTACACTCGGCTTATCATACAACTCAATATTGTAGTACCATTTGTCATACTCACATGAGAGCCAGCTGTTGTTCTCTATATAATTGCTGTAATCGACCAGAGTGTCATTATCCAGCTCCAGACTGAAACTGCCTATTGGTTTGTCCTGGGAAACAAGAAGGAACTGTACAAGTCCTCCTTGCTGTGGTACGAATGAAAATGTAACATCGTTTGTCTGTCCGCCTCTTATGAATCCGTAGCTAAACATTGATTCGCCCTGAGAGAGAGGGCTTGCATCATTGGTTTGTTCCTTGTTTACATGACCGTAATAATAAGGAATCAGGTACATTTCACCCTGGTAGTCTTTATCCAACAGGTTTTTTATACTTACCTTAACGTCATTACGCTCGCCAAGCCTGCCGGTTCCTTTTGATATGGTACCATCGATGCATTTCAACTTGAAGATTTCTCCGTAGATATTGATAAAGAAACTGCCATTGTCGGTACATCCTGCTACCACATACCATTCCAACGGCGGAATAATTTTCCATTCTGCTCCAGGCTTACGTAAACGGTGCATCGGATGCAGTTTCAGTGAATCGCCCGGCTGAAATCTGGTTGAATCAATGACTACAATCATATAATTGGCAGAATACAGGATGCTGTCACTGGGGTCACCGATAAAATCGGGATTAAGGGTACCGTTTTCGGCAATAGTACCAAGCGCATAATCCTGGGTTACCTCATCTGCGTCATCATTTGTGTATATGAATTTGAAAGCGACCGTATTGGAATCAAGCAGATCCATTGTTTCATACTGATAGCTCTCCTCTACTGAATTGTTGTATGGCGATATCTTTTCCGTGGGGTGGATATGGATAGCAGCACACTGATTGGCGCAAAAACCTATTCCGCTGCTGCCGCTACCTGCACTTATGTTGTCGTATGGGTTGAGTACCGAGAGAGAGAAATAGCCATCACCGACGCCGCTCCATCCCCAGTTAATATGGAACAGACCGCTTTCATCGTAACCGTCACATATGAACGCATGCCCGCTTGATTCCGTAGCACCGCCATACAGCACAGGTCGTCCAGCTGCGACTTCATCATACATGATTTTTTCCCATTCATCAATGTCGTATGAGGATCTGGAGGTCAGAAACTGGACCGATTCATAATTAAAGTAATCTTTGAGAGCCGTTCCATAAGAATACGCAGATGCAGACGATCCATCCGGTGAGTATTCCATCGTGGTTGCCTGTCCGCAATATCGCATAAGTGTTGCTACAGCGTTTCGTTGGATGTTGTCGCCCAACTGATCATATTTTTGGGTTTCGGGATTGAATTTGATATAGGTTTCAAGCATGTTTTCCCATTCAAATACTACGGGCGGGAGTGCGTCCATATGCCAGACCTTATTGTTTCCCAAGTAACTGGAAGATATGTCATAGTCAGGTATTCCGCTAGGTACAGTCTTGGGCCACTGATAAAAATACATTACCTGAGCAAGTGCGGTTGCTACGCACCCGGTGTAACACTTCTTTCCTTTATAATTCGGATCGGCTCCGTTGTAGAGCGGAACCTTATCTCAATAGGGGGCATCCTGATCCCAGTGGGTCTTTATGAGCGGCTCTACCGGTGTGCGGTCCTGTCGCGTTCCGGTTTCATCTGTTGAATTACCGTCAACAAAATCTGTACGGTCACCCAGCGTTGCTATGGCCTCATCATAGCTTTTGAGCCATTCACGCATATTGTCGGGCATATTATCCCAGTCAATGCTGCCTGTTGTACTGTAACCCAGCACCGGCAGTGTGCGGCTGTCGGCCGAAGCTACGATGAAACCGCCGTTTTCCATGTTGAAGGCATAGATCCTGTCGGCCTCCACAGGGACGGAACTCAGTTTAATGCTGCCTTTTCTGGCAGGCGCAAGCATACGGCCGTTCACAGCCTTGCCGCTGTTCATGTACTGCAGGACACGCTCCATCACCTCCTGCTCTGTAAGATGCTTGGCATAGACTCCGGTAATGGAGAAAACCAGCAAGATAAAAGTTAGGATTCTTTTCATAATCTGATGTTTCGTATTATTCATCTGTTATTTGTCTGCCGGTGGAAAAGGGGACAGTCCTAGGCCAGGCTCCTTTTGTATCATTTTTGATCAGTAATTCTCCTTGTGAACCTCAAAGTAGGCCTGAGGATGCTGGCATACAGGGCAGATCTGCGGAGCCTTGGTGCCCACTACGATATGACCGCAGTTGCGGCATTCCCAAACCTTGACCTCTGATTTCTCAAATACCTTGGCAGTCTCAATGTTCTTGAGCAGGGCACGGTAACGCTCCTCATGACGCTTCTCTATGGCGGCAACACCACGGAAACGGGCAGCCAGTTCGGGGAATCCCTCCTTCTCGGCAGTCACGGCAAAACCCTCATACATATCAGTCCACTCATAGTTCTCGCCATCAGCGGCGGCAGCCAGGTTCTGGGCGGTATCGCCTATGCCCTCCAACTCCTTGAACCACAGCTTGGCATGCTCCTTCTCATTGTTGGCAGTCTCCTCAAAGATTGCTGCTATCTGCTCAAAACCCTCTTTCTTGGCCTTGGATGCAAAATAGGTGTACTTGTTACGTGCCTGTGACTCACCGGCAAATGCTGCCTCCAGATTCTTCTCTGTCTGTGTTCCTGAATACTTACTCATAATTATTGTTGTTGAACAGTTTAAGGTTATATGTGCGAATATAGAACAAAAATCGTCATCCCCACCCATTAGTATGTTAAATAGCATAAAGGATGGCGCGGAGGATGCCGAGGGCGCTGTCGATGTCCTTTACTTCCGATACCTGGAGGCTGCGTTTGGTGCCTTCCTCGCGCAGACGGCATAGCATGGGGTTCTGGGAGGCGTAGGCAAGGATGGCTCCGAACGCCTCACTATCATAGTAAGGACTGTCGGGGTTGGCCACAAAGAACAGGCTCATGCGGCCGGCCTTGAGGTAGATTTTCTCGATGCCCAGCTCACGGCCCATACGGCGCAGGGATACCAGGCGGATAAGCTCGTCTGCCTGTGGCGGAATCTGGCCGAAACGGTCCTGCAGGCGGTCACGGAAACGCTGTATGTCGGCCTCACGCTCCATGCTGTCAAGCTCGCGGTAAAGCAGGATTCGCTCGCTGCCGTCCGGCACAAATGAGTCGGGGAAACAGAGGTCCAGGTCAGTCTCAACGGTGCACTCATCTACATAACGTGACGCATCCATGGGAGTACTACCTGCAGCAGCCTGGCCGGAGCCTGAACCACTACCCTTCTCCTTGGCCTCCTGCTCACGGAACAGTTCCTGGAACTCATCGTTCTTGAGCTCGCGGACAGCCTCCTTGAGTATCTTCTGATAGGTCTCGTAGCCCAGGTCGGCAATGAATCCGCTCTGCTCGGCACCCAGCAGGTTTCCGGCGCCACGGATATCAAGGTCCTGCAGGGCCAGCTGTATGCCGCTGCCCAGTTCGCTGAAACTCTCAATGGCCTGCAGGCGGCGGCGTGACTCATCGGATAGTGCTGAAAGCGGAGGAGCCAGCAGATAGCAGAAAGCCTTGCGGTTGCTGCGCCCCACTCTGCCGCGCATCTGGTGCAGGTCACTCAGGCCGAAATTCTGGGCCTGATTCACAATTATGGTGTTGGCGTTGGGAATGTCTATTCCGTTCTCTATGATAGATGTAGCCACCAGCACATCGTAGTCATAGTTTATGAATCCTGTCAGGATCTTTTCAAGTTCATCGGGGTCCATTTGGCCATGACCTATTGCCACGCGGGCATCAGGCACTTCACGCTGTACTGTCTGAGCAAGGTCAGGCAGGGAGGATATGCGGTTGCTCACTATGAATAGCTGTCCGTTGCGGCTCATCTCAAAGTTCACGGCCTCGCGGATGATATCTGCGCTGAACACGTGAACCTCGGTCTGTATGGGATATCGGTTGGGCGGCGGAGTCTGGATTACAGATAGGTCACGGGCGCCCATGAGAGAGAACTGAAGCGTGCGCGGTATGGGTGTAGCGGTCATGGTTAGCACATCCACATTGGCTCGCAGCTGCTTGAGTTTCTCCTTGACCGATACGCCAAACTTCTGCTCCTCATCAATGATAAGCAGCCCCAGGTCCTTGAATTTGACCTGCTTGCCGATGAGCTTGTGCGTACCTATTACTATATCTATCCTGCCGTTCTTGAGGTCATCAAGTATTGCAGTGGTCTGCGCGGCGCTGCGGGCGCGTGACAGATACTCCACTCGGCACGGAAAATCTTTCAGTCTCTCAGAGAATGTCTGATAGTGCTGGAACGCCAGTATGGTGGTTGGCACCAGGACGGCCACCTGCTTGTTGTCGGCCACGGCCTTGAAGGCGGCGCGTATAGCCACTTCGGTCTTGCCGAATCCCACATCACCGCATATAAGGCGGTCCATGGGGCGGCTGCTCTCCATATCCTGCTTTACGTCCAGAGTGGCCTTGAGCTGATCGGGGGTATCCTCATACATGAAACTGGCCTCCAACTCGTTCTGCAGATAAGAGTCCGGGCTGTAGGCAAAGCCCTTCTCCTCCAATCGCTTGGCATAGAGTTTTATAAGATCACGCGCAATATCCTTGATCTTCCCCTTGGTGCGCTCCTTGAGGTTCTCCCAGGCACCGGTGCCCAGCTTATTTATGTGCGGTTCCTCACCCTCCTTGCCCTTGTACTTGGAAACCTTGTGCAGGGCGTGGATGGAAACAAACACCACATCGTCATTCTTGTAGATTATCTTTATCTTCTCCTGATAACCGCCTGCATCGGGCACACGGACCAGACCACCGAACTTACCCACTCCATGATCCATGTGGACCACATAATCACCAATACGGAACTCCTGCAATTCCTTGAGCGTGAACGCCACCTTACCGTTACGGGCACGATCGCTTCTCAGGTTATACTTATGATAGCGGTCAAAAATCTGATGGTCAGTAAAGAAACAACATTTAAGGACACCGTCAGCAAATCCTTCATGCAGAGTCTTTCCGATAGTGATGAACTGTATGATCTCACCACGCTCCATAAAGATATCATTAAGACGGTCACCCTGTTTAGGGTTATCAGTCAGAATATATATTTTAAAGCCCTTGACAATATATTCCGTCAGAGTCTTGGATACCAGGTCAAAATTCTTGTGGAAAAGCGGCTGCGGCGTCGTATCAAACGTTATTGTTGCAGCCGGTACTCCGGAAGGTCTGTTTCCGAACTCAACCACTCTGAAATCAGCAATCTTGCGCATAAAAGCCTGGGCAGACAGCAGATCGGGCAGTTCATCGGGTTTAAAATCATCATCGGTACCATCCTTCATTCTGTCCTTATGTGCATCCAGCTGTCGCATTCGGGCAGCCATGCTTTCGCGGTCAGTCACCTCACGGCTCACAGTGGTCATACGGTCAGCTGTGAGCAGCAAATCCTTTACCGCCACCACGGTATCTACAGGCAGGAAATCCATGAGTGACACCTGTGCGCCCTCCACCTTATCCATATCGGGCACCACAACCACACTGTCCTTTTTCCCAGTAGAGAGCTGCGTATCGACCGAGAACTGGCGTATGCTGTCAATGTCATCGCCAAAGAAATCCAGACGGTAAGGGTATTCCGATGAGAACGAGAACACATCCAGAATGCTGCCGCGCAGGGCGAACTGCCCTGGCTCATAGACGTAATCCACGCGGTTGAACCCAAGTTCCAGAAGCAGGTTCTGCAGTTCCTCGCGGTCCAGGGTCTCTCCTGTATGAATCTGTATGGACTTGTCCTCTAAGCTGGCTTTGGAGACCACCATCTCGGCCAGAGCATCGGGTGAAGTCACTATAACAAGCGTTGCAGCTGCAGGCTCAACAGTAGTAAGGCGGCTCAGCACCTCCGTGCGCAGTATCTCGCTGGCATCGTCCTTCTGTCCGTACTTGGCGGCACGTCTGTAAGCCGAAGGGAAATAGAGCACATCCGTATCACCCATGGTCTGAACCATATCGTGATAGAAATAGGCGGCCTCCTCCTGGTCATTAAGTATGATAAGGATACAAGGCTTACCCCCATTCCGGGCCACTCCACAGAACAGTAACGGAGCCGAAGACGCACGGAGCCCCTGCAGAAAAACGTTTCCGGTGCGTTTTCCCGCAAGTTCCTTAATCAGCGCCTTGGTCTGCGCCAAACCGCCGTAAAGACCACTAAGATCCGCCAATGTCATTGCAATATGACCTATCAGAAAATCTGTCGCGAAGTTACACAAAACCCGCGGAAAAATATTAGATTTGCATATTCAAAAACTGACCTGATGAAAAAGAGTCAAAGCATAGTAATTATCCCTACCTATAACGAGAAGGAGAACATAGAGAATATCATCCGTGCCGTGATGGCGCTTGAGGATAATTTCAATATACTTATTATCGATGACGGATCTCCCGACGGCACCGCTGCCATCGTAAAGGGCCTGATGGAGACAGATTTCAAGGACCGTCTCTTCATTGTGGAGCGCTCCGGCAAACTGGGCTTGGGAACTGCATACATAGCTGGTTTCAAGTGGTGCATTGAGCACGGCTATGACTACATCTTTGAGATGGATGCCGATTTCTCACATTCTCCGGCCGATCTGCCCCGCCTGCTGAGCGCCTGCCGCGATGAGGGTTATGATGTGGCCATCGGCTCCCGATATGTTAGCGGAGTGAACGTGGTCAACTGGCCTATGGGACGCGTGCTGATGTCTTATTTTGCATCCAAGTACGTACACATTGTAACCGGCCTTCCCATCCAGGACACCACTGCCGGATTCAAATGCTATCGCCGGGAAGTGCTTGAGACAATAGAACTTGACAAAATACACTTCAAGGGATATGCCTTCCAGATTGAGATGAAATTCACCGCATACAAGTGCGGCTTCAGGATAAAGGAGGTGCCTGTCATATTCGTGAACCGTGAGTTGGGCACATCCAAGATGAGCGGAGGAATATTCAGCGAAGCTTTTTTCGGTGTAATACGTCTGAAAGTTTCCAGCTGGTTCCGGAAATACCCACAAAAGAAATCAGCCTGACAGCATAATGGGCAGGACACTCATCAAGGACGCCACACTCATCAATGAGGGCAATATTCTGACTGCATCTGTTTTAATTGAGGATGAGGTCATTGCAGGCATCTACACTTCCGATATTCCCACCGCGGACACCGTTATTGACGCACATGGGTCATATCTGCTTCCAGGTGCCATTGATGATCATGTCCATTTCCGGGACCCAGGACTCACGCACAAGGCCGATATGGCCACAGAGAGCCGTGCAGCAGCTGCAGGAGGTGTGACATCGGTTTTCGACATGCCCAACTGCATACCGCAGACCGTCACCATACAGGCATTGGAGGACAAATACCTCACTGCCTCGGAAAAATGTCTGGTAAACCACTCTTTCTATTTAGGTGCCACACGTGACAATATTGACACTATAGAGAACCTTGATCCAGACCATATATGCGGAGTCAAGCTCTTCATGGGCTCAAGTACCGGAGGTATGCTCCTTGATGACCGTGAATCACTACGTTCACTGTTCAGAGCCGCTCACGTGCCTATAGCTGTCCACTGTGAGGACAGTTCCATAATCAACTCCAACATGGAACGTTACACCCGTGAATGCGGCGGCGAGCCTCCTGTGCAGTACCACCCGCTCATACGTGATGAAGAGGCGTGTTACGCATCAACCTCAAGAGCATTGGACATTGCGGCGGGAACAGACGCACATCTTCACATACTTCATGTTACTACAGCACGTGAACTGGAGCTCTTCAGTAAGGAACCGCTTCAAGACAAACAGTTCACAGCTGAGGCCTGTCCGGCACACCTATGGTTTACCGATACCGATTATTCAACCAAGGGAACACTGATAAAATGTAATCCCTCCGTAAAGACAGCTACTGACCGCGATGCGCTGCGCAAGGCATTGACTGACGGACGTATTGACGTTATCGGCACAGACCATGCGCCGCATCTGCTTTCGGAAAAACAGGGCGGATGCCGAACGGCCGCCTCCGGAATGCCTGTGCTGCCATACTCGCTGCCTGCCACCCTTGAGTTTACTGACATGGGATTACTGACTCCGGCAGATGTAGTCCGGCTTATGTGCCATAATCCGGCCATACTGTTCAACATAAAAGGACGCGGGTTTATCCGCAAAGGGTATAAAGCCGATCTCACACTCGTCTCACACAGCAAAGACGGCTGGACCGCGGGTCGGCAGGACAATCCGGGCAAGTGCGGATGGAACCCGTTCCATGGAATGCGGTTCCACTGGAGAGTTGAAACCACATGGGTTAACGGTCACCCCGTATATAACAAAGGCCTCTTTGACACCTCAGTCAAAGGGCAAAAAATAACATTCCAAAGATGATAAAGACACTTTACCTGATCTATCAGATCCTGATAGCTCTGCCTGTGATGATAGTCCTGACCATCATCACAGCTCTGGTAACTATGATCGGTTCAATTTTCAATGACCGTTTCTGGGGTTACTGGCCCGGTATGATATGGGGCCGACTGTTCTACATAGTATTCCTGATTCCAGTTCATGTCCACGGACGTGAAAACATAAAGAAAGGAAAATCATACGTAGTTGCTGCCAACCATCAAAGCTATTGGGACGCATTTCTCATGTACGGATACCTGGGCATAAAGTTCAAGTGGATAATGAAGAAAGAACTGGGCAAGGTTCCCTTCGTGGGATGGGCATGCCGTATGGCCGGTCACATATTCATTGACCGCAGTTCACGCGTAAGCTCAATGGAAAGCATAAGGAAGGCCGAGTCTCAACTCAAAAACGGTATGTCAGTCATGATATTTCCCGAAGGAACACGTACATCGGACGGAAAGATGGCTCGCTTCAAACGCGGTGCCTTCCTGATCTCGGAAGAACTGGGACTACCCATACTCCCGGTGGCCATCGACGGTAACTATACAGTAATGTCACGTCACTCCTGGAAGGTAACATGGCATCCCGTACACATAACGTTTCTTGAGCCTGTAATGCCGAAATGCGAACCTCAAGCCACTGAGCAGGAGATGGCTAAAGTCATTACAGAGACCTCAAATCTTGTCTATACTAAAATCAATGAAACACTGAACAAGGGGAACTGATTGTCAGGGCCTTGTGTAACCGGTCCTTTCCATGTAGTCCTGGACAATCGGACTCTCCATGAATTCGTCAGGAGCATTATCAAGAACACGTCGCATGAGCGGTGAAACCTGCCGCCCCGGCGTAGTGGTAAGCATAGCGAACACCCCTGTAGCTACAGCCTCCTTGTAATTGGAAGAGATGAAATCATAAATAAGATCCTCGCATTCCCTGACAATCTGTACCAGGCTGTCCTGAAGCTGGGACATACGTTCATTGTCAATACTTCCTGAGCGCATCAGCTCCACACGTCTCTGCCATACGTCATCATACATATTGTCAAGCGGCCTCTTGCTGGACAGGAATTGTTCCAGAAGGTTATTCTGACGTGTCCCTTTTCTCTGTATCCCTGTAGGCTCAATGTTTATGGTTATCTTGCCCCTCTCCAGATACATAGGCATTATAGGCTGACCTTTCCTGCACAGGAACACAAGCCTTGCCATATCGGTCTTCCCTTGCATGCTGAACTTTCCGTGACTTACAAGACATGAATCAAACAGCGTGGTGCTGTAAGGGGTGAATTCCATCAAAGTGAGTTTTTGCCCCTCATATCCATACGCACCTACAGTACCGTCAATGACGTAGTTTTTCCCACACGCTACCGACATCAGGACTGCACCCGCACAGGCAATATTACGTAAGAGAGACAGAGCACTCATTTAAATGTATTTTTTTAACGGCGCGAAATTACTATAAGATATGGATTGTTGTTACTCATTTATTATTATTTAAGGCTGTTTTAGATAATTATAGCCTTAATTTACAGGACTTTGTTAAAAAAACTTTACCAAGAAAGTACTGTTATCCGTTTCCGGAAGAGTGACAGTCAACCCTCACCTTTGCTCCTGTCCAGTTCTTTCTGACGACTCTCCATCCTGAATGCAGGATAAAGTTCAAAAAGAGCCGCTATCGTGAGAGTCACTATCCAGTTGTTCCTACGGGTCAGATCCAGCAGGAATGACCGCACCTTGGGATTGGTTCCGCTGTTCAAAAGGAGATTCTCGTGAAGATCCCCGGAGAACATCAGCAGTGCGGTTAATATGATGAAAACGGAACCTAACACCTGCTGTCCGCGCAAACGCTTCATGATCAGGTCATCGCCATTATACCTGTCCGCAAGCTGACCGGTTACGAAAATAACAGCCCCTACGGCAAAAAGCATCGGAGCATATTCCCATCGTGTAATCTGGATAGCCGCACCTGCAAGAAGCAATATACCTCCCGCCACCGTGAAAGACCTTATCATTTTGTCATGACTGTTCCCCATATCCCTGCGTCCGGTATCAGCGTTCCATAAATACGTCCTCGTCCTCACGTCTCATCCCGTACCTCTCCCTGGCTATGTGATCTATTATCAGGCTGTCGTTACTCAGGTCCTGCAGCAGTATCTCGTTTTGCCGCTTCTGGTCCGCAGTAATACGGAGCTGCTCCTGAAGAGCGTTTATCTCACGTTTCTGTGCCAGACGACGTACCAGACTGTTGTCATCAACCAAAAGAATCACAACAAGGAAAAGCACAAGTACAATAATGTATTTGTGACGGCCGATGAAGGCTTTCAATGCGGGGAGAAAACCGTTATCCATTTTTACTGAGGAGTAACCAGACCGCTAAATTACTGTTTTTTTTTCATAACGCCGTTGGGATAAAGACGAAAAAACTCTATCTTCGTGAATCAAAACAAAACAACCTGAACATCATGTCGGACTATATAGTTTCTGCCAGGAAATACCGCCCCACCACATTCTCCAGCGTGGTAGGTCAGGGTGCACTGACATCTACTCTCAAGAACGCCATCAACACAGGCAAACTGGCCAACACCTACCTGTTCTGCGGCCCCCGCGGCGTAGGCAAGACAACCTGTGCCAGGATATTCGCCAAGACCATAAACTGCACCAACCGCACTCCGGACGGCGAGGCCTGCGGGGAATGTGAGTCCTGCCGCAGTTTCAACAGTGAGCTGCGCTCCTACAACGTGTTTGAGCTGGATGCCGCAAGCAACAACTCCGTAGATGACATCCGCACACTAACAGAGCAGGTCCGCATACCGCCCATGAACGGCAAGTATAAGGTCTATATCATAGATGAGGTCCACATGCTGAGCACATCGGCCTTCAACGCCTTCCTGAAGACTCTGGAGGAACCGCCCAAATACGCCATCTTCATACTGGCCACAACAGAGAAACACAAGATCATTCCCACCATACTCTCCCGTTGCCAGATATATGATTTCGGACGTATCAGCAATGCCGACATCACCGCGCATCTCAAGGCCGTAGCCGAAAAGGAAGGGATAACCACGGAACCGGAAGCCCTGAACATCATTGCCGAGAAATCCGACGGAGGAATGCGTGACGCCCTCTCCATTTTTGATCAGGTCACAAGTTTCACCAACGGTCATGTCACATACGCCAGGACCATCGAGAACCTGAACGTGATAGACTATGACTATTACTTCCGTCTCACGGACATGTTTCTTGAAAAACGTATCTCTGATTCACTGCTGCTCCTCAATGATATCCTGAGTAAAGGATTTGACGGAAGTCACCTCATCAGCGGCCTGATGCTGCATCTGCGTAACCTCCTTGTAAGCCGTGACCCCGTAACCCTGCCCTTGCTTGAGGTGAGTGACGAGATGCGGGAACGTTACAGGACACAGGCGGCCAGATGCCAGCCCAAATTCCTCTACCGTGCACTCAAGATACTCAATGACTGTGACCTTAACTACCGCGTGAGCAAGAACAAGCGGCTGCTCGTGGAGCTGGCTCTCATCCAGACCGCCCAAGCCGATGAGGATGATGACGGCAGTGGGCGCAAGCCCGCACGATTAAGACCCATATTCAACAAGATTGCTGCCAGGCAGCAGTCCGCCGCCGTGACCGGAACCGGGACACAGGTGAAAGAAGCTGTCCCCGAACAGCCCGCCCGGAAATCTGCCATTCCCACCATCAGGACTGACAAACTCTTCACATCAATATACGGGAACAGCGTCTCATTAACAAAAGACAAAGGGAAGCAGGGGAACGCTCCATCATCGGAGGCTAAACATGATACAGCGGACACTCCCAAGCCGGTCAAGCCATTGACCGATGAACTGCTCACATTCCACTGGCAGGAGTTTGCCGCATCCCTACCCCATCAGGACAATCCTCTCAAGAACCGCATGATCAACTCCAGGATAACGGTCATGGGGCCGGATAAATTTGACGTATTCGTCGGCAATCACATGGTGGCCGATGAGATAAAAGCCAGCAGGGAACGTATCCTGAATCACATCAGGGACAGTTTCAACAATCCCGCCATAGAGATGACCGTCAGTATTGACGAGTCACGTAATATGGAGCACATACTGACCCGTGACGAGCAGTACGCCCGCATGAAAGAGGCCAACCCTTCACTGAAAGAACTTGAAAAAGTCTTCAGTCTGGAACTGCGCTGAGATAAATATCGTTCAGACCTTCTCCTCACCAATCATGATAAGCCTGTACAGGTTACAGCCTATGAAATTGCCTATAACCAGACAGACATACAGAAGCAGAACACTCCCCAGGTTCTCAGCAATGAAGCTGAACGGAACTGTCAGGTAGTAGAACGCATCAGCTATGCAGTGAGGGAATCCGCACAGTATGAACATGGGAACCGCGAACAGCAGCGGCAGCCACTGGTTACGGCGTGCAAAAGTAACGGCCGTAGTCATCAGGAATCCGCAACCTATGGCAAGCAGACCTGCCCGCACGGGACCTATGGCAAGACGGCCCGCCAGAATCTTCTGCGCCGCAGCCTGCAGTTCCATAGGCGACACCCTGGCCAGCAGAGCCACCAGCAGACAGCCCAAAATATTACCCGCCAGGATAAGCAGCAGGGCACCCACCTGCCCCTTCTCAATGAATCCCGCCGTACCGGTATAAAGCTTGAGCTTATAACAAACCACAGTAATGAGTCCGAAAGCGAACAGAACCGCCCCCACTACACCACCCAGAGCCAGATACCCGAATCCGGCTATACCAATGCAGATACCCGCAAGTATCGATGACTTAAAAATAGTACTGAACTTTCCCATACCGCAAAGATACACTCTTGCTTTTACTTTAAGTGCCATAATTCAAAATGTTTTAATGGTTAAAAGAATGTGTTTTTGGTTTGTAAAAATTTTTCTCTCTGGCCGGAGATTTCAGCTGGCGCCTTATCCTCCACCTCCGGTCATCA
>DBYG01000035.1:9190-30560 GCA_002310175.1 Bacteroidales bacterium UBA1192 | reverse complement strand
GATTATACGGATTATCCTGCGCATAGGCAAGCACGCACAGGTTCAGCAGGATAAATAATATGGTCAGACGCCTTGACATAACAGATTGAATCTTTGGTCCAAATATAGCAAAATGTATTGAATAATATCAATCAGAGAGGTTCGGATCCCATACTGGCCGGATAGGTATGGCGAACTCTGCCGAAAATTCCATAATATCCATCTGTTCCTTTGATCCTCCTACAGTAATAACACCGCCGCCATCTCCCGTGACTGTCCCTGACGATGATGTAGCTGAGACAACCACCTCGTTGGTGTTAGGATTCACTTCAGCGTACCAGCACCAACGCTGTCCGTTCTGGCTTCTCTCTCCGCTCTGTATGACAATCCGGCATGAGGACTGTTCCTTTTCCTTTTCAAACGCCCATCCGAACCCAAAGCTGTTATAAAGACCTGCGGCAGGCAGGCTGATGGATGCTCCGTTGGCTGTGAATTCAGCCACATAGCCGTCGCCCATGGTATGCAGCGTCATCTCGCAGGACCCGATGAGCTCGTCTATCTCGGCCTTGGTGGGCATGCGCCAGTGGCCGGACATGGCTTCATGAGCAGCGTCATATTCAGTGGCGCAGATACTACGTCCCACATCAATATATTTGCTCTGGTATTGGTTCCACAGGCTGTACCTGGAACGGTCAGCGTTGGTGGAAGACTGTGTCTCGCCCCATTTGTAGTAGCCTCCCCATTCCTGAGGTTCCTCCGCTCCCAGGTTGCAGCTGGCCCACTTGACGCTCAGCCCCAGATCCACGGCCTGCTCGTCCGGATGGCGGGTGGTGAGAGTCCTGACAGGACCGTATAGCATCTGGCCAGTATGCTCAACCTGAAGATATGTACGGTAACGATACTCCGTCCCGCACTTGAGCTCATGGAGGTTTATTTCAAAGGTGCCGGCATCATCGGTTGATGAGGCTTCCACGAAGCCATCCTCCAGGAGCGGTTCATCCTTATCGTGCGATATGGCTATTCCTGTCTTGCAGAGTGACAGGTCATTAGCATCGGTCCTTGCCCTTCCCGGCACCAATGCCTTGTAGAAGCCTACAGATTGAGCCTCAGCCGTCTCCAACGGGCAGTCAAATGCCTTCGTGGTAAAGGAGCCTGACATACTCTGCAGTCTCGTCCCTCCGTCCCTGGAAACATAGTATAGGCAGTATGAATAGGTGGTCTCCGGTTTCAGCTTTGTGATTATAGCTTCCATTACACCATCCGCATTGACCTTGATGCGTCCCACCTGAGGACAACCGGGATTGTTGTTGCCCTTGAGCCAGGAATTAAAAAAAGACTGTGCGCCTTCAGGGTCGTCAGTATACAGGATACCGCGTTGGCCGCTGTTAAGCTCATCGTATGTGACACCGGATATGGTGCCTGACACCGTAGCCGTAAAGGCCGTTGAGGAGACAGTAGGAGCGTATGATGCCTCCTGATCCTGTCCGTCAACCTCTTCATTCCTGCATGACACTAATGCCAATGCAAAAAGAAAGGAAAGGAAAAGACACTTACATGAATCTCTCATAATCATAATGTAGTTAAGTGCTAATTTGCGAATATATATAATATCAAATACTATCAACGTATGCTTGAGGAGCAATTTGAATCATTCTTAAATAGCCACCATAATATGAATGACTGTATGCGTTAACTGACTCTTCTGTCAGATTTATCACCATGCCAGGAACAAATTGATTAAAATAATCAGTAACAACTGGTGCCTCACCAGAGGGGCCTACCTGGTGGAGTCCGGCACGCTCCTGTCTATGGAACAGACCGATGCGAACACTACTATGAGCAGTGATATACTGGTGATGTTCTTCATCCGTTTTACCCGCATTCCTTCTGTTCATTTTACATTAACCGCCCGGACATTGAAGCATGAATATCTTGTAGCTGTTCTTGAATAACACCCTCCATTAGCCAAATAATAATAAATGGAATAATAAGGATCCGAATCATACAGATTGTTTGTCCAGTATGTAACGGCTGTTCCTTCCCATGCTTTTTCTCCACTGAAGACAGCTCCTCCTGCAGGCAGGAAGATGGAATTGCCTGTAGCATTGCTGAACACCTTATATCCGTCAACTCCGTCCTTATTCATCCAGGTCCATTCGCAGTTGTCAACCAGTTCCTTGAACTCAGCCGGAGAGGGAGTCCTCCAATTCTCTCCCCAATGAACAGTAGCCGCGTCATCCATAGGTTCGAGAACAGTCTTGTTATCCGTCACCCCTGAGTAACTGGTGTTACTCATATTGTATTTTAAAATAGAATATTGCATGTAACTATGCGGATCTTCTTCTCCATATTTATAATTAGTCCGTATTGATAGTTCTTTCTCCTCTGTTTCAGCCCATGCCACAAAAATACCGTAATCTGTTTCGGAATAAGCACCGATATTGATATCGGCCCATTTTACGGACACTCCCAGGTCAACGGGCTCACCAACCTTCATGTAGTGTTCAAAACTGTAGGTCTCACCGTAATAGACCTTCTGGCCAATGGTTATGTAGGCACGGTAATATACCTTTCCGAAAGGAAGACGCGTAAGGGTGGCCGTGAAATTGTTCTCCTGATCAAACCTGTCCCCGTTCACGCTTTTGTCCCTGTCATATGACGGAGAGGAACTCGTGCCGTAGCATATCCCGTAGGTGAAGTTGTCATAGCCGGAAGGAAACCTCACCCATGCGCTGACTGTCATCGTTTCCTCGTCCAGCTCGCCGGTCACCACCTTGTTGCCCTCAAGGCTCTTAACCTCTCCGTAGAACGTTGCATCGTTAATGGTGACGTAAGCCCTGTAGAAGAACTCCCCGTAAGGGATGTCGTTCAGCCTTAGGGTATAGCTTCCGTCCTGCTCTGCTTCATTGGTTCCTATTACTGAGTTCTGAACGCTCAGGTTCTCCGTCGCTCCAAAGCACAGTCCGTATCTTATCTTATTGAAATCAGCTCCCATCTCGACTTTCGATGTTACCTCAAAGGTGGAAGGGTCCATATCGCCGGTTATAACCTCCACACCCTTGGTCGTGAAGGTCATCACATCGCCGTAATAGGTGACACCCTTATAGGTGATGTATGCGCGGTAGTAATATGCTGTGGCCATTGTGAGGTTGGTCAGGGAGCTGCTGAACATGTTACCGTTCTGGGTATTATAGAAGGCACACTCCACCCTCTTCAGTTTGAGGGCGCTGAACGCCTGGTCCGTGGAGTACTCGAAACCGAATGTGAAATCCTCCTTCCTGATGTCCGGCAGAACCAGCTTGCCGTAGATAGTGGCGGAGAACATCTCCAGACTCTCCACCTCCTGTGTCACTGCCTCGGGGTCAAACTCTATTTTACCCTCTTTCTCTTTCTCACAGCCTGCAAATACAATCAACAGGATTGCAAGCAATAGGGACTTGTACTTGGTCATAGTTAAATAGGTTAGTACGTTAAACTTTGGTACAACGGCATAAAAGTACTATGTAAATTTCCCCTGAAAAAGGGAAAGTCCCTAAAAAAGGGGGGGGATTTCCTATTTTTCACTCAGAGAAAGGTTTGCCTGCACGCTACAAGCCTGTGTATAAGTCCGGTCATACTGTGTATAAAACCTTGTAAACAGAACTGACGACAGAATCATTTCCTGCGGATTATGAATACGTAGATAAGCAGCACCACGTTCATCATCAGGGAGTAGAGAATGGCGGGAATAGCCATTACCTCATCATGGAATATGAAGGGGCTGGAAGCTATTGCTATAGCCTGGGCTGCGTTCTGCATGCCCACCTCAATCACTACAGTGCGTCGCTGCCGGTCGCTGTTCTTCACCAGACGGGAAAGCAACGACGAGCAGGCTATGGCCACCAGAATGAGTGCTGTGACACACATCCCTATCAGGCCCATGTTATCAATAATGGTGCGATAGTGCTGAATGAAAAACACGGTTATCAGTAGCATCAGCAATGGGAAAGCCAGTCTGGAGAGCACACGGTCGGTCTTTTCGGCAAACCCGGGACAGGCATAGTGCAGAATGATTCCCACCACTACGGGCAGGAGCATCAGCAGAAGGTTCTGCTTTATCAGGTTGCCCACAGGAAGGGTAATACCTACACTCTCGCCTATCATCTGTGTGGCCCAGCTCATGATTACAGGAATAGTAAAGAGAGTTATCAAACTGCTCAGCGCTGTAAGGGTTACCGACAGAGCCACATCGCCACCTGCCAGCTTGGAGAACACGTTCGATGAACTCCCGCCCGGGCAGCAGGCAATCAGTATCAGTCCGATAAAGAATACTGGAGTAAGATTAAAAGCCCAAGCCAACCCAAGCGCGATAAGCGGCAGCAGTACCAGTTGCCCCAGAAGAGCCACAACAATCGGCCAAGGATGACGGAATACTTTCCCGAAATCCTCCACCCGGAGCGTAAGCCCCAGGTCAAACATCAGGAGCGTAAGTACAGGAAGTACAATCCATATCGTATTCATAGGTTCAATTTCCCAGACTGCAAATTTACAAAAAAACGCCGCTGAACGCACTATAACTTGAAGGGCATAGCCTCCAAGTCATCAAAAAAAAGAAGAAGATGGCTTACTTGTCATCCTCTTCTGAATAGTCAGGGGTTCCCGGGATCAAATCGGCTTATTTAAAGCTGGTTTGAGCCCTCGTTTCGCGGATGCGAAACTAAAAGAAGGTTGGGATTCCCGGGGTCAAAGCGGCTTATTTAAAGCCGGTTTGAGCCCAGGGAATCCACTTCTGTACCTCCTTGTCAGCAAGGGTCTCATCCACATGCATAATAATGGTGTTGGCATCCTCCTTACCGAGCAGGAACTTGTCAATGAATGCCTCCACCTCCGGATACTGGCTCTGGGGGAGCTGACAGTGACCGTGCTTACCCTGAATGGAGAATCCCATGCGGTCCTCGATTCCGAATTTCTTCCATACCTCACGGGCAGCCACACTTGACACATAACCTGCCTCATCGGCCAGCCACTCGTAATCGGTATTGCCGAGCACAAGTAGTGCACGCGGGCACACAAGAGCGCAGAGTTCATGGTGGTCCATGGGAAGCTTGGATACGTTATCATCCTTCCAGTCCCACATGGATTCCTTGAACCAGTGAGGATCGGTATTGCCAAGAGTCTCAACATGACCGAGTGTCTCAGACACACGCCATGCAGCAGCGCCACCACCGCCTGGTTCCTGAGCTATTGTCAATGCTATACGCTCGTCAAAGGCGCCTGACCAGAGAGCCATCTTGCCTGCGTATGAGCAACCTGTCACTCCGATATGTTGCATATCAATCTTACTGGCTGCACCAACAATTTCCAGACCGTCAATGATACGGCTCACGCCCCATGGCCACATGGCGTAAGCACCGTTCTCAACAAGTTCAGGATAGATTTTGTTGATTGGTTCGCTTCCACGCCTCTGCTGATGAGCCATAACCTGACCCATATTGAAGTTCATGGTGGCAATGTTACGCTCGGAGAAGAACTGACGCGGCAGGCTGATACCGGACATTCCTATCATCAAAGGGAACGGACCGTCACCCTCGGGATATGTAATCCTGGATGTGATGGTCAAGGTTTCACCGTTACGGTGGACTATCACGGTAAGGGTGTTGTCCTCAAGTTTGGCCTCGATGTCCTTCTTGTCAACCATTGGTTTCTCACCCACCTCATAGTGATAGAGTTCACGGATAATCTCAGCGCGACGTTTCTCCCAATCCTTGAATTTCTTAACCTTTTTAGTACTGTTCGAGAACTCGAACGGGTTGGGCAGAGTCTCAAGGCTCTTGGCCTCAGCGACTGTCGGGAAAGCGGGAACTGCATACCGGGCACCCGCGAACTCCTGGTCATAGACCAGTGGAATCTTTTTCTTTGCAGCGGCCTGGACAGATACCAGCGCACACGCCGTAACCAGAGCGATTGTCTTTAATGTCTTCATTTCTTTGTATTTAATTGTATAAACAATCAGCGTAATGCCTTTGAGGCTATCAAAGGTATGCTTTTAATTCCAAATTATCAATATTTCAGAAAAAGAATGACGGGCAGATGGTCCGAATAGCCCTCCTGATACCGATAGCCGTTATATGTCCTATACGGCTTGCGCCCACCATACTTTCCGTCATCCTGTAACATGAAATCTGCAGAAAGAACCTTTACATCGGCTGCCGATGTACATCCCAGTCCGTTCAGCAGGCTTCCGGATACCACGAAATGGTCATAACAGTCCCATTCTCCCTGATATTGGTAACTACCCTGTCCTATCCCGTCCATCATGGTCACCAGGTCGGCATCGGCCGATTCTTTCCCCCTTCCCCTGTGTATTGCTCCAAGACCATCCCTTACGGAAGGGGAATCGGGGCCTCCATTAAGGTCACCCATAATGACAATATAAGGTTTGAGCCTGACCGAGAGCACGCTATCGACAGATTTACGGACCACTTCAGCAGCACGCATCCTCAACGGCTCTGTTTCCTCCACTCCTCCTGAACGGCTAGGCCAATGACACACATAGAAATCCACTGTATCATTGTCCGGCAATCTTCCGGTAACGTGAAGTATGTCACGTGTTGGCCTGTTGCTTAACGGTTTGAGTTCCACATGCAGGGATTCATATCCAATCAGTCCGAGAGAACTCCTGCGATATAGAAAAACAACGTCAACCCCTCGGGTATCAGCCGATTCAGTCATTACATAACGGTATTCCAGATGCCTGAGAGGGGATCTCATCGTAACATCTTTCATAACCGAGTCATTCTCAACCTCGCACAGGCCGATAATATCCGGCGGATCATTTTCATCTGAAGCGACAATGACCTTACAGAGATTGCCTATCTTGGCCCAGTAACGGTATCTTGTCCATCGACGAGCGCCTGAAGGAGTGAATTCATCGTCATCCTTTTCCGGGTCATCAATGGTATCAAAGAGGTTTTCTGTATTGTAAAACATCACGGTAATCTTATTCTGACCGGAAAGGATAAATGAACTCAAAAGGAATGATAATAACAATGCTTTTCTCATGGCGGTGCAGTCAGTTTAAATGTATGGAATTCGTATCTTCAATTAATTTAATATGGCACGAACTGATAACAGCCTGCGTCCGCCCCATGTACAGGTCTGGATATTCCGTTCCGGTCTTCCGGCCAATAGAACACTGAAACCGTATCGGAAATACCTCTTGCAAGAGAGAGTGAATCAAGCATAAAAACAGAATGGTATTCCTTGCGTTCACGGAAATTGGCTTCTCCGGCTTTTTCATTTCCGGTCCATTCAAAGACAACATCCTTGAAACCGGGGTTAAGGGTATCAGACGTCATGACCAGCGAATTGCTTACACTGAAACAGTCCGCGCTGCCTTTTGCGTAACCTTCGATGGAATCCTTCAACAAACCTGTTATAGATTCACCTTGCCTTCCGGTTATGATGCAATTCCTGAAATCCGCCTTAATAAGAGGCCAATCAACATCATCTGCCGTATTGTTCAATGCCAAGGCAGACTCACCTACCCACCATAGAGGGAAAGAAGCTATCGTGCAGTAATTGAATTCAGCATATCCGCCCGTGATACTTACACAGTGGACTCCGGCATTAGTAAGCTGGGAGTTGGCCACCGATATGCGGGCGCCTGTTGTCTCAATCCCGTTTCCTGCCACATTATGTACTGTTGACGATATCATCATGAACTTGAGGCGGTCATCCCGTGAACTGTCTGCCTTAATTCCGTATTCTCCCCCATGAATGTCACAGAATGAAAACCTGTTTTCAAAGCTCCCTGAACCAAGCCGGATGCCTTTCCACTGATCTGAAAGCAAATCATAAGGAAGATTGCTGAAAAGTCTGTCAAGACGGTCTCCACGCATCAGGACCGGATGCTCAAGAGTGCCTTCAGCCACCAATGTTCCCTCCACGACAAGGCCTGCCCCCTTATGGAAATAAAGCTCAGTTCCCGGTAACAGGCTAAGTGTAGCTCCACCGGCAACCAAAAGGCTGTCATATATAATATATGGATAATCCGGAGTTAACACAGTATCATTCAGGATTCTGGTTCCGCGAAGGAATATGGCGTTCCGGCCGCAAGCATCCAGTCTTACATACTGGACTACACCACTCTCAAGCATGAATGCTATACTGTCCCGGACCATGAACACTTCAGGAGATCCGCTATCCGGAATGATGGCAGATACAAAGCAGAAAAGACTGTCTCCGGGCTCTATCTCAAAACCACTCAAATACGTACCGCCCTCTCCGTCAACGTTCAGCCGGAAAGGACTGGAATCACCCCCTGCCACCATAACATCCGCCCTTATACCTGTGGAAGTGTTGTTATAAACCATGAAACATGCAGTGGATGAGGTCACAGAGGTGAAAAGGGTATCGAAATTCACGGTATCGGCAGAGAATGTCAGACGGTTTTCAGGTGAGGAGCTGAACTCTATACGACCTTCACATGCTGACATAATGATTACTGAAACTACTATAAGCAGGTTGCAAAATCTTTTCATGTGTTTCATCCTTATGGGAAGTGCCCGATGCATTTCCACACAAAGTTAAAACGGAAATGGCAAATATAAAGTATCTTTGCTACGTTTTATTTTAATATGCATGGGCGAAAGATTGGTGAAATTCATAAAGGACAGGATGCTGGTAATAGGCATGGCGGCAGGGGCAGGAACGTATCTCATTTATATGAATATTCCTGTTCTACACCCCGCAGGACCGTTTCTTGAAGCTATATGCCGCAAGACACAACCTGTTCTTCTGTTTCTGATGCTGTTCATCAGTTTCTGTAGGATAGATCCGTATCAGCTCAAACTGAAAAGGTGGCACCTTATAAATCTTCTGGTCCAACTCTGCTCATATCTGTTTCTTTGTGGAGCCGTGGTATATTCCATGCACACAACCAACCCACTCAGCGAATGGATAATTCGAAACAGAACACTTTTCGAAGCCGCCATGCTCTGCATGATATGCCCCACCGCAACAGCGTGTGCAGTCGTAACTGGGAAGCTTGGAGGTGATATGGCACAGGTTGTAACCTACACCGTAATCATAAACATGACGGTAGCCATTGTCGTCCCGCTTACCGTACCCTTACTCTACCCTTCGGCTGGAATAACTTTCATGAACGCGTTTCTGCGCATTCTTGGAAAAGTGTTTCCTCTGCTGATTCTGCCTTGTCTGGTAGCCTGGACCATCCGGTACCTGACACCGTCATTCCACGACTGGGTAGGAGCACATATCAACCTGTCATTTTATCTATGGAGCATTGCACTCACTCTTGCCATACTGATGAGTACCCGCTACATCGTCAGGAGCAGCGAGAGTATCTGGACACTTGCAGGAATGGCGGCGGTATCACTGCTGTGCTGCATATTCCAGTTCGGCATAGGACAACGGACAGGTGCAAATCACGACTGCAGCGTGGAGGCGAGCCAAGCATTGGGTCAGAAAAACACGGTTTTCGGTATCTGGATGGGGTACACCTTCTGGAATCCTGTAATATCGGTTGCGGGCGGTTTCTACACTATCTGGCACAACATACGGAACACAAGACAGTTATACAGGTATGAACACGGAGGAAAACGGCAGAAAACCTTACATGCTTGAACGGAAAGTCAGGGATTTCATCACAAAGGAGTCACTGCTTCCGGACAGATGCAGAGTGATTGTGGGTGTGAGCGGAGGTGCTGACAGTGTGGCCCTGCTCAGGATTCTCCTGTCACTCGGATATGACTGCCACGCAGTGCACTGTAATTTCAGACTCCGAGGCGATGAGAGCGAACGTGACCGCCGCTTCACTGAAGAATTGTGCCGACAGCTCGAAACGGAACTGACCGTTTGCAATTATGACACATCGGGATACGCCTCACAGAACGGAATCTCTATCGAGATGGCTGCGCGTGAGCTCCGTTACCGTGATTTCAGACGCATAATGAAAGAGCAGGAGGCCTGTGCCATTTGCATTGCCCACCATAGCGACGATTCCGTTGAAACTATTCTTTTGAATCTGACAAGAGGAACCGGACTCAAGGGACTGACAGGCATCAAACCCCGTAACGGTGATATCGTAAGGCCACTTCTGTGTGTTTCACGGGAAGAGATAGAGGCATATCTTGCAGAGATAGGACAACCCTTCATCACCGATAGCACCAATCTGGAGGCTGGTTTCACCCGCAACAAAATCAGACTCAGGCTTCTGCCGATAATGCGTGAAATCAACCCGTCAGCCGACTCGGCCGTCCTATCGACTGCACGGCATCTTCAGCAAGCCTACAGGTTCTATATGGCATCTGTCCAAGACACCCTACGCAAAACCGTCCATGACAGGAACGGGAATCTTGAGATTGACATTGACCAGCTCCGGAAGGCCCCGTCGGTCGAAGGATTCCTGTTCGAGATACTCTCACCTGCCGGATTCAACGATTCCGTCATAACCGATATTGCCGCTTCACTTGATTCACAACCGGGAGCCCGCTTCCTGTCCGAAAGCCATATCCTGCTCAAGGACAGGAACAAACTTATCCTAATGAAATTGAAAAAAGATGAATCTGTATCAGTAAAAATACTTACAGTCAACGGCTTTACCGCCTTGCTGCCCGACAGACGGAGAATCACAGTCAGGATTGAGGAGAACGAGGTACCTGTTTCAAGAAATCCCGATACTGCATCATTCGATGCAGACATGCTCCCTGATACACTAACAGTCCGGTTATGGCAAAAGGGCGACTGGTTTGTCCCATTTGGTATGAAAGGGCGGCGGCTAGTAAGTGATTTCATGACCGACCGCAAGATGAACATTGCCGAAAAGCATTCACAACTTGTAGTTACCGGTGGTGACAACATAGTGTGGGTTTTAGGTCTGCGCCCGGATAACCGCTATCGGGTTACGGAAAGAACTTTGAGACAACTGATACTGACGGTAAAATAAAGAAGACCATGAAAAAAACGTTATTCGTCCTTACGATTGCAGCTTTTTGTATTATCGGTTGCCAGAGGGAATCTTGCATCATGGAGCCTATAGAAACGGATTCGCAATTTGCAGAACCAGGGGAATGGTATGAAATTGTAAATACAGACACTCTCTCAAATACGTTCCTCACAGAGACCTATATAGGCAACAAGCTACATCTGGGTTATGATATGGTCCGAATCTCTTTCCTTTACCTGTCCGGTCCGGATTCGATACAGCTTTCCGGTTGTGTCTGTTGGCCGCTCAAAGCCGACACATGTTCTGAGATATGGCTTGAGAACCACCATTTCACTGTCCGGTGGGATCAATGTCCCACACAGTCAGTCATGCCCGGAATGCTTCAGGCTTCACTCAGGAGAGCCGTATATATAAGTGCAGACTATCAAGGTCTTGGACTTTCTAAAGGAATGAACCAACCATATCTCAACACTCCCCTCATTGCCCGACAATGCATAGACTGTCTGAAAACGGCAAAAAAAGTGCTTAAGGATATGGGACTTATTTTGGACAAGGATTTCCACACATATAACATCGGTTACTCCCTGGGAGGTGCAGTCTCACTCGGGATTGCCAAGGAAATAGAATCAGATACCAGACTTCAGGATATCGTACACCTGAAAAAGAGTTTTTGCGGTGGCGGCCCATACGATCAGATTGCCCTCTTCCATAAATATCTTTCAGATCCTGACGAGCCTCTTGAATATCCAATAGAATTCCTATGCGGAATATACACCATATTACAATCAAACAAATTGTTTGCTGAAGTTTTCAACGAACAGGATTTATTGTCGGACAATCTGTATCATTCCGGAATAATACAATTGTTGGAAACGAAAGAATACACTGCTCCCCAACTGTGCCGGATTATGCAGGAGAAAGGATTCGCAACACTCAGTTCCATAATTTCACCAGACATGATTGACACAGGTTCAACCATGCATAAGGCATTCCTTAGAGAACTGGAACAATTTGATCTGACCACAGGATGGTCTCCAAGGATACCTGTTCTGTTTTACCATTCCCGCAGTGACATGACCGTCCCGTCAGAGTGTCTTGAAAGTGTCATAACCCATATGCCGGACAATCCCTGCATAGAGTTCATGTTTGTTGACTCTTCCGACCACTATCAGACAGGAAATTTATTCTACACGAATCTTGTTTACGGTCTTTTCAAACTTGACTGAGATGGAGAGGTTGAGTGGCATAAAAGCCGTTCTCATGGATGTGGACGATACTCTGCTTGATTTCAACGAGTGTGCGCGCGAGAATATACGCGCGTGTTTCCGCAAGAACGGCCTTGAATACTCAGACCTTATTTTCGACTTCTTTCTGGCCCGTAACATCAGGCTATGGAAACAGATTGAGGACGGTCTCCTGACAATTGACGAACTTCACCGAACCCGATGGGCGGGGATATTCAGAGATTTGGGAATTGATGCGGACGGTCCCTCTTTTGAACAAGATTTCATATTGGGACTACAGGAAACATCAGTTCCGGTGATTGGTGCACATGAAATTATGGAATACCTCCATATGCGCTATCGGATATATGTTGTGAGTAATGCCTCCAATAAACAGCAGACTAAGCGCCTTGAAAAAGCTGGTCTGATGCAATATGTGAACGGGATGTTTGGTTCAATTGACATCGGTATCAACAAACCAGCCCAAAGATATTTTGACCACTGTTTCAGTCATATGGATGGAATCAGACCTGCCGATACCGTCATAATAGGTGACTCCCTGAATGCCGACATAAAAGGTGGTGCGGAGTACGGACTCCACACCATCTGGTTCAACTTAAGGAATGCTGATTCCTCCCTAAGCTTTGTTCCTGATTTTACAGTTTATTCGCTTCCCGAAATAAAGTCTATACTTTAGATTAAGAATTTTACTTTGTATAGACAGGACGGACACTATACATGTAATACCTGTAATACCAATCCTTATAAATACCACCCTGCCCCATATAGAAATACATAGCAGCAAAATCGTACTGATAAGAATAGCCTTCAAATTGGTTCATGGTGAACAGTTCATTCGTCCAATATGCTCCTGCACTCCCTTCATCAACCAACTCCCCTCTCATATAACCACCTCCTGCAGGCAGAAAAATGGAATTGCCATTCGGACCGAGCACCTCAAAACCGTTGACTCCGCTCTTTGTCATCCAGGTTAATGTGCACTTGTTCAACAACTCCTCGAATTCCGAAACTGATGGCATCCTCCATCCGTCACCCCAAAGAACTGTTGCTGCATCATCCATAGGTTCAAGGACTGTCTTGCCGTCAACAGTAACACTGTAATCGTAACTCAATGTATATTTATTATACAGATAGTTTCCTTCATATCCACTTCTTGTATCAGGCTCAGCATACTTGTAGCTCCCTACTGCAGAACCTTCCTTCTCCTCGGTCTCCGCCCAAGGCAGATAGATGCCATAATCATAGTCGTTGTCAGCACCGATATTCATATCGGCCCACTTCACAGAAAGGCCAAGGTCAACAGGCTCCCCTATAATCATTTTGTGTTCAAAACTGTAGGTCTCACCGTAGTACACCTTCTGACCAATGGAGATGTAGGCACGATAATAGACCTTACCAAACGGGATTCGTGTCAGTCTTGCTACAAAGTTGTTATCGCTATCAAACTTACCACCTCCAACTGACTTGTCCATCTCTTTGGTGGGCGACGAACTCTTACCAAAGCAGACGCCGTATGAGAAATCGTCATATCCTTTATAATAACGTACCCATGCACTTACAGTCATATTCTCCAGATCGATTTCACCTGTGATGACCTTGTTTCCTTCAAGCCTTTTCACCTCACCGTAATGGGTCACTCCGTTCACGGTCACGTAAGCTCTGTAAAAGAACTCACCGTATGGAATATTGTTCAAGGCAAGAGTATAGCTGCCATCCTCCTGAGCCTCATTTGTCCCGATAGTGGAATTCTCTACGGTGATATTTTCCGTTGCACCAAAGCAAAGACCGTATCTTATTCTCTCAAAATCAGCTCCCATCTCAACTTTAGAGGTCACCTCATAAGTGTCAGGGTCCATATCGCCGGTAACTACTTCAACACCCTTTGTAGCGAATGACTTCACTTCACCGTAATAGGTGACACCCTTATAGGTGATGTATGCGCGGTAATAGTATTCAGTTGCCATTGCCAGATTATTCAAGGTACTGCTGAACATATTATCCATCTGTGTATTGAAATAAACACATTCAACTCTCTTCAGTTTCATGGAACTGAAAGTCTCATCAGTGGAATATTCAAATCCAAAAATAAAATTCTCCTGTTTGATGTCAGGAAGAACCAGTTTACCATAAATTGTTGCAGTAAACATTTCCAAATTCCCGACACTCTGTGTCACAGCTTCAGGATCAAATTCGATTTTACCTTCATTCTCTTTGTCTTCACATCCGGCAAATACAATCACTAGGATTGCAAGCAGAAAGGACTTGTACTTTGTAATCATAACTATGGTTTTAAAAAAATTTTCCAAATATAGGAACTAATACAATACCCTTCCATACATGGAGTGCTATTTATGTTTTATTAGATTAATTTAATTGAACAAATAAAGGGAATATTCCTGTTTTATTCAACAAAACAACTATAGTCAACTTGTATTTAAAAACTATTGCACAAAAAACAACGGCATTATGTATCTTTGCCAAAAACAACAATACAATTATGAAAATAAACTTTATTACAGCAGTCGTAGCGGCTCTTATTTCAGTGAATTCAAATGCACAGCCCGGTTTTGGATTTTCCCAACAGCAAAACGGTGAGCCAAAAGCTCCTGAACTAGAGTATGTGGTGCGCCTGAATGTATCACTTGGTCAGGCTTTTTCTGTAGGTGACACGGGCAAGGGTACCCGCACCGTAATTCCAATAACCGGTGGTACATTTGAAGGTCCCGAAATCAAGGGGGAAGTCTTACCTGGCGGAGCTGACTATCAGATGCAGGTTGACGGCCGTACTGAAATTGAAGCTATCTACTGTATCCGCACCGATGACGGGGTAAGCATCCATGTACGCAACTGTGGCATAATCAAAATGGGCGGTCAGGGAGGTATGTATTTCCGTTGTGCTCCAAAATTTGAGGCTCCCAAGGACAGTAAGTATTCCTGGATGAACGAGTGTCTGTTCTTGTGTCAACCTGGATTCGGTGCCGGCGGCGGCATCACTCTGGACGTTTGGAAGGTGAAGTGATTTGTAGATCAGGGATTTACAAATTCAATTATATAATTACAAATCCACTGACCGACTTCGCGTGTACCGTAACGGGCGCCACCGGAAACCTGAATCTCAGGAGTGCGGACGCAGGCATCAAGTGAGGCCTGGACGGCGCGGCGGATCAGGGTGCCCTCATCATTGAGGCCGAAATACTCGAACATCATGGCGGCGCTCAGTATCTGCGCTATAGGGTTGGCTATGTTCAGGCCTTTGCCCTGCGGCCAGGAACCGTGTACCGGCTCAAATACGGGAGTGTGGCTTCCGGTCGATGCGCTGGGCAGCAGGCCCATTGAGCCGGTGATGCACGATGCCTCATCAGTCAGTATATCACCGAAAGTATTCTCAGTAACAATCACATCAAAGAACCGCGGCTCCTGGATCATACGCATTGAGGCGTTGTCCACGAACATGAAATCGGTTGTAACCTCAGGATAATCTTTCATTACCTCCATGGCAACGCTGCGCCACAGACGTGAGCTGGCCAGCACATTGGCCTTATCCACCACGGTCAGATGGTTTTTGCGGGCACGGGCGTACTTGTAGCCCACGCGCAGGATGCGCTCCACCTCGACGCGGGAGTAGATATTGGTATCGTAAGCCTCATCGGTACCCTCCTTCTTAGGTCCGAAATACATGCCGCCGGTAAGCTCACGGATGCAGATGAAATCAGCACCGCTTACAATATCGTCCTTAAGGGGTGACTTGTGCACCAGACAGTCAAAAGTCTCTATAGGACGGATGTTGGCATAGAGTCCCAGCTTCTTGCGCATGGCCAGCAGGCCCTGCTCAGGACGTACTTTCGATGTTGGGTCATTATCATACTTGGGATCACCCACGGCAGCAAACAGCACGGCATCACTCTCCATGCAGGTTCGGAAAGTCTCCTCCGGGAAGGGGTCACCCACCTTG
Source organism: Bacteroidales bacterium UBA1192 (assembly GCA_002310175.1). Lineage (GTDB taxonomy): Bacteria > Bacteroidota > Bacteroidia > Bacteroidales > Bacteroidaceae > Colenecus. The sequence continues at coordinate 14,437 of DBYG01000035.1, read as the reverse complement.
TCAATGGCATCGGCACCGCAGATGGCCTCGCGGTACTCAATCTCATGTCCGAATTTGCGGGCCACAGCGTTTACCGCGGCAACACCCTGCTCCATTATCTCGGGGCCGATACCATCACCGGCCAATACAGCTATCTTAAGTTTCATATCATTGTCTCAATTTTGTTCATCATCTTAACAGTTGCCTTGATTGCGGCCTCAGTCTGGTCGGCATCCAGACCGCGGGTCTTGAATTCGGTGCCTTTAAAGTTCCATGTGATAATGGTTTGCACAAAGGCATCGGTACGGCCACCCGGAGGGATTGACACGGTGTAGTTGGTCAGCACCGGGAAGGGTTTGTCAAGACCGGCATATATCTTGCGCAGGGCACGCACAAACGCGTCATACTGACCGTCACCGGTGGCCGCCTCCTGATAGGGCTGTCCGTCAATCTCAATCTTGACGGTTGCCTGCGGACGCAGTCCTTGGGTAAGGCTGAGCGAATAGTTCAGGACGCGGATCCGCTGTTCCTCCTGTTCGTGATGCAGCACGTCATGCACTATGTAAGGCAGGTCATCCTGAGTTACCTGCTCCTTCTTGACACCAAGTTCAATAATGCGGTCGGTAACCTTGCGCATAGACTCCTCATCCAGTTCTATGCCCATTGCAATAAGATTCATCTGGATATTGGCCTTGCCGCTGTTCTTACCTAAGGCATATTCACGCACGCGGCCAAAGCGCTCGGGCAGGAGTGAATTGAAATAGAGGTTGTCCTTCTTATCACCATCGGCATGAACACCGGCACACTGCGTGAATACAAACTCGCCCACCACAGGCATATTGTGCGGAATATGTATGCCGCTGTCCAATTCAACCTTGCGGCTCACCTTGAACAGACAATTCTCATTCAACCCGGTCTCAACACCCATCTGGTCCTTGAGCATAGCCAGCACGCTGCCTAACGGTGCGTTACCTGCCCTCTCGCCCAAACCGTTCACTGTCACGTGAACTCCCTTTACGCCGGACTTGACAGCCGCAAAGACATTGGCCACGGCCAGGTCATAGTCATTGTGTGCATGGAAATCAAAATGTATCATGGGATAGCGCTCCACCATACGGCGGCAGTACTCCAGAGTGGTATCGGGATTGAGTATGCCCAGCGTATCGGGCAGCATAACACGCTTAACCGGCATCGTAACCAGGGCATCCATAAGGTCAAACACATATTTAGGCGAGCGTTTCATGCCGTTGCTCCAGTCCTCAAGATATACATTAACCTCCATGCCGCGGCTTACGGCATATTCAACGGTGCTGCGTATATCCCGGATATGCTCATCGGCCGTCTTGCCCAGTTGGGCGGTAACATGCTTGAGGCTGCCCTTGCAGAGCAGGTTCATTACGCGGCAACCGGCCACCATTATCCAATCAGCCGACCGGTTCTGATCCACAAATCCCAGCACCTCTACGCGGCCCAGCAGACCATTGCGCTGCGCCCACTCGGCAATACCCTTCACACATTCCTGCTCACGGTCCGATACCATTGCCGATGCAATCTCCACGCGATCCACATTAAGATCTGACAGCAAAGACTGAACAATGCTCAGTTTCTCCTGGTTTGAAAAACTCACGCCCGATGTCTGCTCGCCATCACGCAGCGTAGTATCCAGGATCTCTATGTATCGGCCACGTGATACACGGCTCTCGTATGCCTCGATATCGGCCTTGCGGCTAAGCAGATAGTCAATATCGTCATAGCCGTTAAGCAGGCAGAGTTTCTTGTAGGCGTCTATCTCAAAACCCTCACTGTGTCCGGTAGTGAGGTTGGTAACCTTCTGCTCCTGCAGGTCCACACGCACCACAGCCCCCGGATTTGCAGTTACCGTACGAGCCAGTTCGCCTCGGAAAGCGGTGCTTACCGTAACCGGCAGCACAAAGCAGTTCAGAAGGTTACCGCGGTGTATATCGGCAAAACGGTCCGATATCACCACCCTGATGCCGTAGCCCGCAATCGCCCATGCGGCATGCTCGCGGCTGGAGCCTGAACCCCAGTTGGTACCCGCAATCACTATCTCGTGACAGCCCTCATGGGGACGCTCGCTGTAAACAGGGTTGTTAAGCACAAACTCCTGCACCGGCTTACCGTCGGCTCCGTAACGCAGGTCATGCATGAACGCATCGCCAAAATAACCCAGGTCACGTGTGGTAGCGGCCATATACCGGGCCGGTATTATAAGATCGGTATTGCAATTGTCTATATTTATGGGAATGCAGGTAGATTCCACTATGCTCATTTTCCTTTCCATAGTCACAAGAGTTTACGGGGGTCTGTTATCACACCGGTTATAGCGCTGGCGGCCACAGTGAGAGGGCTGGCCAGAACGGTTCTGGAGCCGGGTCCCTGTCGGCCCACAAAGTTTCGGTTTGAGGTGGATATACACAATTTGCCTGCCGGGACCTTATCGGGATTCATGGCCAGGCAGGCCGAGCATGAGGGCAGGCGCAGCTCAAAGCCTGCCTCCTCAAGTATCTTGTCTATACCCTCCTCTATTATCTGACGGCGAACAGCCCAAGATCCGGGCACCAGCCAGGCGGTTACTCCGGGAGCCTTGTGCTGTCCGCGCACCACACTTGCAAAAGCACGGAAATCCTCTATGCGGCCATTGGTGCAGGCGCCCAGGAAACACCAGTCTATAGGCGTACCCTCCAGTTTCTGCCCGGTCTTGAACCGCATGTAATCCAGTTGCACTTTAAGTTGGTCACGCTCAGCATCTGTCATTCCTTCATATACGGGAACGGTGCCGTCAATTGCTATTCCCGCACCCGGATTGGTTCCGTAGGTTATGCGCGGCGCTATATCATCGGCATAAAATGTCACCTCTCGGTCAAAACGGGCGTCATCATCAGTGCGTAACTCACGCCAGGCGGCCACCGCACGGTCCCAATCGGCACCCTTGGGGGCATACTCGCGTCCGCGCAGCCAACTGAACGTGGTCTCATCAGGTGCAATCAGACCGGCACGGCTGCCCATCTCGATTGAGAGATTGGACAGTGTGAGCCTGCCTTCCATAGACATCTCGCGCACCACCTGCCCTGCATACTCCACTGCATATCCCGTTGCGCCCGATGTGGTCATCTGCGCCATTATGTACAGAGCCACATCCTTGGCAGTAACGCCTTTGCCCAGCTTACCCTCAATGTTGATGCGCATAGTCTTGGGCTTGAACTGAAGTATGCACTGCGAAGCCAGTATCTGAGCCACCTGTGATGTGCCGATACCCATTGCCACGGCACCCAGCGCACCGTGTGTTGAGGTGTGCGAGTCACCGCACATGATGGTCATTCCCGGCAGCGACAGGCCTTTCTCCGGACCCACCACATGGATTATTCCGTTATCGGGAGTACCCATGCTGAAGCATTTTATCCCAAACTCACGGCAGTTCCGCTCCAGCGTCTCAACCTGCTTTCGGCCCACGGGGTCTTCTATGCTGTCCTGGCAGTGTGAAGGCGTATTATGATCCGGCATGGCAAACACCTTGTCGGGGCGCAGCACTCCGCAACCCTTGTCGCGGATGGCGTCAAACGCCTGCGGGGTGGTAACCTCATGGCAGTACAGGCGGTCTATATAAAGTACGTCAGGTCCGTCGGGGACTGACTGCACCACATGGGCGCTCCATATCTTGTCAAACAGCGTCTTTCCCATCACTTTCCGGTTTGAATTTGTTTATACAGTCTATATAAGCCTCCACACTGGCGGTAACTATATCGGTATCTGATCCGAATCCGTAGTACAGATGCCCGTCATTCTCCACCTGCATGTGCACCTTACACATGTCGTCCGATCCCTTGGACAGTGCCTGAATGGTCATCTCCTTAAGTGTCATGGTACGGCGGATTATCTGCTTGAGCGCCTTGATGGATGCATCCAGCGGGCCATTTCCGGTTGACCGGGCTGAGAATGACTCGCCGTCCACGTTCAGGCGTATGGTGGCATCGGGTACTACACCCTTTCCCGTAGTTACCTCCAGCGACTCAAGCTTTACATGACGCTTGGCAGCCACATCGGCTCCGGCCAGCATCAGAATATCATCGTCGGTAAGTTCCTTCTTCTTGTCGGCCAGTTTCAGGAAGGACTCGTATATGCGGTTCATGGCTATGGCATCAGCCTTGACACCCAGAGCAGTAAGACGGTGCCTGAGCGCGGCGCGGCCTGACCTGGCAGTCATCACTATGTTACCCTCTTCCAGGCCCACATCCTTGGGGTCTATTATCTCATACGTGCTGGTGTTCTTGAGCACGCCGTCCTGATGTATGCCGCTGGAATGGGCAAATGCGTTGCGGCCCACGATGGCTTTGTTGAACTGCACCGGCATACTCATGAGCGATGACACCAGACGGCTGGCGGCGGTTATGCGCTGGGTGTTGATCCCGCATTCCAGCGGTATGTTATGGTGGCACTTGAGTATCATGGCAATCTCCTCAAGTGACGTATTCCCGGCCCTTTCGCCCACACCGTTTATGGTCACCTCCACCTGGCGGGCTCCGTTCAGGATTCCGCTCATGGTGTTGGCTGTGGCCATTCCCAGGTCATTGTGGCAGTGGGTTGAAAGTATCGCCTTGCCGTTGGCCAGGCCGTCCACGTGCTCCATCAGGTATTTTATCTTGGCTCCAAACTCATCGGGCAAGCAGTAACCTGTGGTATCAGGTATATTTATTATGGTGGCGCCGGCCTTTATGGCTGCCTCTGCCACACGTGCCAGATACTCATTATCAGTACGTCCGGCATCCTCGGCATAGAACTCCACCTCATCCACCTTCTTTGACACGGCATACTTTACGGCTGCCACGGCTCGCTCCAGAATCTCCTCCCTGGTGCTGTTGAACTTATATCTTATGTGTTCGTCACTGGTTCCGATACCTGTGTGTATTCGCTTTAGCCGGGCATACTGCAGTGCATCAGCGGCTGCGTCTATATCGGCCTCTACAGCACGGGTCAGAGCGCAGATAATAGGGTTGCTCACGGCTTTAGATATCTCCACTACCGAGTTGAAATCGCCCGGGCTGCTTACCGGAAATCCGGCCTCGATCACATCCACCCCCAGCTGCTCCAGCTGTCGGGCCACCTCAATCTTCTCTATGGTATTGAGCTGGCAGCCCGGGACCTGTTCGCCGTCCCTGAGTGTTGTGTCAAAGAAAATGATCCTGTCTGACATACATATTTACATTAAAAAAGCCTCTCTCACATCTGTGAGAAAGGCTTTTGCATTTTATT
>DBYG01000035.1:492-9183 GCA_002310175.1 Bacteroidales bacterium UBA1192 | reverse complement strand
ATGCGTCAGGCTCTCTCACACCGGTTGTCCGGAATGATAATGTCAATAATAATGAGGCCCTGCAGTCGCATATATTTTATACCAAATCGTTTTTAATGCTGCAAATGTACTCTAATTCCACAATATATCAACCTATAGAGAATATTTTTTTCAATGTTTGTCCTCATCATTGTCAAATACACTCTTAGGCACCCATTCCATATAATCTATAGTCATTTCCGCTTTTGGGTTATCCAAAACAAGCTTCATTCGTGCATAGTAGTCCTGCTCGGCATAAAAATAGTCCGTGGTTAGTATACGGCGTGCAAGTCCAGACTCATTACGGTGTGCATTCCCCTGGAATGTCTGGATTGCATCCGATGATTTCATATATCCACGATTTCGCATGGCCTTATCAAGCAGGCGTATGGATTCCTCGTCGCCAAGATCTTCATCACTCACCCATCCAATATTTGGATGATCGGCTGTCACGCGCAAGTCTGTAGGGATGCCTAATGGTTGCCAATCCTCAGGCTTTCCTATAGCAAGATAATTTTGCACTACGCCAGCAATTGAACCAGCATTACGGAAAGAAAATCTCAACTCATATGTTCCATCACGGGGAACAGGAGGGAGCTTGACCCAAAAATCAAATGCACCCACAATGTCAATAGCATTACCCTCATACACGTAGCAACTCTTATGAGGACTACGGACAGAGAAGACGCAATCAGAATAAAGGTGAAAATTCTTAGGTTGCTTAAAACAAACGCCCTCTGCCGAACCATCAGTCTTGCGGTGACGCGCACCTGATGTCAGGAATTCAGGCGAAATAGTTGTCCAATCAACACGAAGACGTTTGTTTAGAACCCTATCACGCACCTCGGCACTATAGCAGATAATGTCATCAATATAATGAAATATACCATTCCGACCCTCCTGCTCAACATTTCCCATTTCTGTGGGCGAATATATTCTTGCCCCCCGGACTGGTGTTCCAGTATAACCTTCGGTACCGTTACCCTCGCGTCCAAGGGCATTTACGAAAACATCCTTCACACCCCTGAAGTTAGTCGATACACGCATAAGAGAATTATCCGCATAAGGTTCAAAATAGTCCTCGGGATCAGTTGTACCAACCATGTAAAGACTCATAAAGTCAAAAACCAGATTAAAATTCCTGTAGCCACAATAAAAAGGCAGTATGTGATATGATACAAATCTGTTTAAGGGATTCTTGCGGTTGGTAAAATCATCGTCATAAAGACCGGCATCATCCGGATAAGACTCATCATAAACATCCTTAGCAAACTTAATCAAGTCCTCAACATTATAGATTCCATGCTTGTTATAGATAGAATCAGGTTCCACGAGGAATGTAAAATTTGTCTTTCTCCTCTCCCACCATGTCACATCATAGAAACCTCCTTCATACACCTCTATCTTAATGGGTTTCAGAACCGAGTCCAATCCAACAGAGTAAGTCTCATCATACCATAATTTTAGAGAATCTTCAAGTCCGACAAGACGCAGTGCATGAGCAAAAATCGAGACATCAGGATTGGAAAGGACAACATCATATATATAGTCCCCTCCAAAATTGATTATTTTATCAACAACGTGCACAACTCCATTCTGTACGGTATCATCAAACTCTGTAATATGGCTATTCTTGTTGATGCAATAGCGAAGACGTGTATGACCGTCACTACTTACCACGGAATCAAAAGACAAAGTAAGAAAACGGTCATTAAAGTTTGTTCTGGGAAGTCCCCCCTCTGACAAGTCATGAATGAAGTATGAATCTCCAACCAGATGTGTCATGGATATGGTGTCACAATAGTCCTTGTGATTCTTAAGAAGATTATCAAGTGAACCAAAACCCTTTTCCTGAATAAATCTATTAACCGCATCGTTTGTGGGAGCAAAACAAGTATATTTTCCATAAGTGTTCATTTCACCCCAATAGCTGGCAGCCTTAAGGATGCTGATAAACGAACTGAACTGTTCCTCGTTTTCCTCAAGGAAAGTGGCTATGGTATTCCCTTCATATGTATAATACTGACCCGGATGTTGTTCATCAAGACAACCGCCAGTCAGGGTAATAGCGACACACAGACTCAATGCCGTAATAGTTTCTCTTACAAAAGAAGGCTTCATTCTTAAATGTTATTTTAGAATAATGATTAAGGTACATCCCAGAAAGATGTTTCAGAGCAGGTAATCTTCTTTGACAGGTTTCCAGCCTTGAAAAGGAAATCACCTTCCTCAAGTCTCCAATTTCCTTCAGCATCAATGAATGCCAAATCCTTTGCTTTCAGTCGAAAAGAGACTGTCTTGCTTTCCCCGGGCATCAGCTCAATCTTAGTGAACGCACGCAAACGTTTGTTGTCGGGTACAACGGAAGCTACAAGATCACTCGAATAGAGCAGAACGGACTCCTTGCCTTTCACGGAGCCGACGTTACGCACCTTGACCGAAACATTCAAATCTTCATCCGGTCCGCAAAATTGATCCCGGTCAACCTGAAGATCAGAATATTCGAAACGGGTATAACTCAAACCATATCCGAAAGGCCAAAGCAGAGAGACTTTAGCATCGTAATTGTATGCTCCTGACATGGTACTTACTTCTTCACTGACTTTGTAGTCATAATTTGCCAGAGAATTAATCTCACGAGGATATGTGTATGGCAGCTTGGCCGAGAAGCATGCATCACCCGTAATTAGATTAGCCAATGCATCGGCACCATAGTTCCCCGGTAACAGGATGTCAATAATTGCCTTTGCCAAAGGTTCTATATCGGTGATAAGACGTGGACGGCCCTCATTCAATATAAGGATTATGGGTTTGCCGGTCTTATAAAGCTCCTTTACCAGATTGCGCTGGTTCTCGGAGAGCCATAGGTCATTAAGGTTACCAGGAGTCTCGCAATAACTGTTCTCGCCTATGCATGCTACAATCACGTCAACATTACGAGCTGCTGCGACAGCTTTATCTATCTGAGGTTCATTCTCAGCATAATATTCACCTGCCTCGTTATATGTTACACCCTGTTCGAGAACGATATTGTTCTTACCAAACTTTTTACAGAAAGCTTCATAAATTGTGTTGTAGCGTTCTGACATATTCTCTGCTCCGGATCCCTGCCATGTATATGTCCAACCTCCGTTCAGGCAACGCATCTGGTTTGCATTGGGGCCAGTAAGCAAAATCCTTCCATACTTTGAAAGCGGCAGGATACCACCCTCGTTCTTAAGTAACACCTCACTCTCCTCCGCAGCATTCAAAGCTTTCAAGGCATGTTCCTCAGAAGCGAACCTGTCATATCCGCTTTCTCCTGTATTAGGTTTGTCAAACAATCCCAAACGATATTTCAACCTAAGGATACGACTGACTGCGTCATCTATCCTCTCCATGCTGACCTTACCCTCTTCAACAAGCTCCTTCAGCAGGATACAGAAATCCACACTATACGGATCCATACTCATGTCAATTCCGGCATTGATGGCTATCCTGATAGCATCTTTCTTGTCCACGGCAACCTTTTCCCGGGTATAAAGATTGTTGATATCCGCCCAATCAGTCACAATCATACCATCCCAGTTGAGGTCCTTCTTGAGCCACTTGGTCAAATATTCATAGCTTGAGTGAACAGGAACTCCGTTGATACTTCCGGAATTGACCATAACGCTGAGGGCTCCCGCCTCAATGGCTGCCTTGAAGGGTGCAAAATACTTTTCGCGAAGCATGGCAGGCGAAACGTATGCGGGAGTACGGTCCTTTCCCGAGAAAGGAGCACCATAACAGAAATAATGCTTAATGCAGGCCGCAACATTGTACACTCCAAGATGGTTAGCGTCAACACCCTGATAACCGACCACTTCAGCCTCTGCCATACGGGCATTAACTATTGCATCCTCACCGAAACTCTCCCATATACGAGACCATCGCGGGTCACGTCCCAGGTCCAGAACAGGATTGAAAACCCATGGACAGTCAGCCGCACGGCTTTCATATGAGGTAACCTGAGCCATATCAGTTGCCAACTGAGTATTGAATGAAGCACCCAGATTAATAGGTTGAGGGAAAATGGTACCTGCCTGCACGTATGTTACACCATGATTATGGTCCAGGCCGTAAAGACACGGAATACCAAGGTAATCCATGGACTTCTGCTGGATTTTACCTATAATCCGATGCCAATCCTCCACCGTAGCTGCTCTTCCACCCGGAGTATTGAGAATTGAGCCGACCCTGTATTTGGAAAGAATAGTATCAAGTGTTGTTTCATTAAACCGCCATGTGGGACCATTCTCGCCATAGGCCGTCGATCCGAATACATCCAAATTGAGCTGAAGCATCTGTCCTATCTTGTCATCAAGTGACATCCTGGACATAATCCTTTCTATCTTTTTCTCTATCTGGGCATCACGAGGAATAGAAGGTTCGTGGACGTTTTTTGATTGTCCGCACGAAACCGTCAAGGTCACTGCCATGAACAGTATAGGTATGCCCGGAACGGCACCTGAGATTTTCATCGTATTCCGTTATAAAATTGTTACTGCTGTCTTCAGACGGATATCATCAGATGCGGAACCAAGCTGAAGCTCAATGTCACCGCTCTCAAGTGTCCAGCCGTCACTGGTCTTGGACTCATCCCAATAACGGAGTTCAGAAACGGGAATCTCCAATGTCACGGTCTTTGTCTCACCCGCATCAAGTGTAACGCGCCTGAAAGCTTTCAGTTCCTTGTATGGGCGCTCAATCCCGGAGTTCATATAGTGAACATAAAGCTGAGAAACCTCATCGGCCTGCATAGAACCGCTGTTCTTCAATTTGAATGTCACCTTGATAACATCCTTGGCCTTGTACTTGCCCTTGTCTGTCTTTAAATCAGAATAATTAAAATCAACATAAGAAAGGCCGTGTCCGAATGCATACATGACTGGTAGTTGCTTTGTGTCGAACCAACGGTAACCCACCAGTAGTTTTTCTGTATAAAGAGCATCAGGAACCGCATTAGAACGACGTGCATTGGCATTGCCGCCCAGATCCTGACGATACATGTTGGTGAACAGGTCACCTTCGGAATTAGCCCTCTGAGGGAAGTTACCCATAGCATATGCCGGGGAATCCTCAAGCTTTATGGGGAATGTAAATGGAAGTTTACCCGAAGGAGATATATTGCCGAAAAGAACATCGGCCAAGGCATTACCACCTTCAAGCCCATTCCACCAACCTTGCACTATAGCAGGTGAATATTTTTCGATTTTCTGAAGGTCACAAGGACCACCGCTTATTATAACAGTAACAATATTGGGATTTACAGCCGAAATGGCTGCTACCAGTTCCTCCTGGAATGCCGGAAGTTTTATATCCTGACGGTCACTGCCTTCGGTCTCTATGGACTTGCTTGTACCACCTACAAAAATCACCAGATCTGCATCCTTGGCAGCCTTTATGGACTGTATCATAAGGTCAGTATCCATGGTTGGCTGGACGCCACGACCACGTCCCTGCTGCATTGAATAACCTTCACAATATGTAACCTTGATATTTCCTGCATGGTTTTGAATACCCATAAGCGGGGTTATCTCATACGGTGCCTTTACACCTGCACCGACACCACCGCGCTGAGTCTGGGCAACCGCATTGTAACCTATCACAGCAATATTTCTGACATTTCTCTTAATGGGCAGCAGGCCCCCATCATTTTTAAGAAGAACCACTGATCTCTTGGCAACCTCATAAGCGATTTTCTGCTGTTCAGGCAGACTGGTCTTACCTTGATTGGCTTTTTCGTTTGGTATGGCCTCAATCGCATATCGTACGCGGAGCAGTTCGCGCACCTTGGCATCGACCACACTCTCTGGCACCTTACCGGCCCTGACAGAATCTATCAAAGGCTTGCCCAGATAGTTGCTGCCGGTCATCTGTACATTCAGTCCATGGAGAGCAGCTCCCATTGTAGAATGAGTGCCGCCCCAGTCTGATACGGTAAAGCCCTTAAATCCCCACTCTCCGCGAAGGATCTCATTCAACAGATGCTCATTCTCTGAACAATAGTATCCGTTAACCTTATTATAAGCAGGCATCACAACCATTGCGCCACCCTCCCTGACAGCTGCTTCAAAAGGTTTGAGGTAAAGCTCACGCATGGTACGCTCATCAGCAATCACATTCACACTACCACGGTTTGTTTCCTGGTTATTGAGGGCAAAATGTTTGATACATACAGCTGTTCCTGCATCCTGTGAACCCTTGGTGTATTCCACAGCAAGAGCTGCTGCAAGCATCGGGTCCTCAGACAGATACTCGTATGTACGTCCGCCAACAGGAAGGCGCTGGATATTGATTGCCGGGCCGAGAATAACATCCTTTCCACGCAGACGGCCTTCCACACCCATGCCGTGACCATACTGATATGCCAATTCCGGAGACCAGGTTGCGGCAAGAGCTGAACCTGTGGGAAAATATGTGGCGGAGTCATTAGTCCAACCGAGAGGACGGAAACCATCACCTAATTCCTCCCTTATTCCAAAGGGACCATCAGCATATTTGATGTCCTGAATTCCAAGTCTTGGAACTCCCTCCGATGACATGATGGTCTTGCTGTGCAGCATCTCCACCTTCTCCTCAAGCGTCATCTGCTTGATAATTTTATCTATCTTTTTATCATTCACCGTGAGTTTTGCCTGTTTGCTCTGGCCTGCTACAGACACTGCAGCAAGAAATGTCACCGTCACAAATAGAAAGATTTTTTTCATATTGGATAATTCTTAAAGGTTTATTAAAACAATAATGCAAATATAACCATTTCAGGAAAAGATAAGGGAATACCAGCCATATTTTTTATATTCCCATACGGATTCTCCGTATTCCTAAAACATATTTTGAAAACATATATTGTATCTGATATTTTGTATAATTTTGGATTCAGGGAAAGAATAGCCGACAAGGAAACAGGGGTACGTATAGAAGGACCGGCTAAAGTGTCGCTCTTTACTTATGACAACGGTACTTTTGCAGTACATTCTTTCCTCGACAAACCTGTAACAATTAACATCGTGACAGATGAGACCAAATCGCTTTCCGACCTCGGAAGCGGTGAGACTGTCACTGGACGGACATCCCGCGCTGAAAACATGTACGGACGGCCTGCACGCGGCAATATAACGCGCTATACCATAACCGTCCCTCCCCACTCGTTCCGTGCATTCAGAAAGGAATGACGATCAAAGCTTGAAGATAAACTTCGCCTCAGGATAAAAAATGAGCAAACTCCTTTTTTCTCCTCTCGGCTTGTATTATCTTTGTCTTAAAACTTGAATTTTTGTCTTAAAAACGGTAGTTTATGAAACTTGAAGGACGTAGAGAGAGTACCAATGTCGATGACCGTCGCGGTCAGACGATGAAGAAAGCAGGTGGTCTGGGTCTGGGAGGCTTATTGATTGTAGGTCTGTTATCTCTGATTTTCGGAGGGGATCCATCGGAAATGATCAACCAACTTGGAGGCGGAATTGAATACAGCCAGAACTACACTCCAAGTGCAGAAGAAGAGGAACTGGCCACGTTCTCAAAGAAAATTCTGGCCGGCACTGAAGATGTCTGGTCAAAAATCTTCAGGCAGATGGGTAGAGAATATATTCCACCCAAACTGGTTCTTTATTCCGGCGCAGTCCAGACCGGAGGCGGAATGGCCACCTCTGATTGCGGGCCGTTCTATTACAGTACTGACCAAGCTGTCTATATAGACCTCTCTTTTTTCATGAACATGAAACGTGAAATAGGAGCCGACGGTGATTTTGCCTACGCATACGTCATTGCACATGAGGTGGGACATCACGTTCAGAATCTGCTGGGGACACTGGGGCAGGTTCATTCCAGACAACAGAGAGTCAGCGAACAGGAAAAGAACCAGTTAAGCGTACGTCTGGAGCTGCAGGCGGACTTCTACGCCGGAGTCTGGGCTTATTATGACAACAAACTGTTCGGCTCCCTTGAAGACGGAGATATAGAAGAAGGACTTGCCGTAGCCGCAAAGATAGGTGATGACTATCTTCAGAAGAAAGCCTACGGACGTACAATGCCTGAGACCTTCAACCACGGGACCTCTGCCCAACGTTCAAAATGGCTCAAGAAAGGTATCCGGGGCGGTGACATAAATGAAGGCGACACCTTCTCTCCATCATACCAAAGCCTCTGACACTATAGTACACAAGAAGGACGATTCTTAGCGTGTATTCGGAGTTTGCTTCTTAAGCAATAATCTTACACGGTAAGAACCGTCCTTCTTGTATTTATTGCTGATTACTTCTTGGCAGCAAGAGCCTGAGCCACATCAACGGCACAAGCAACAGAACAACCTACCATCGGGTTGTTACCGANNATCATCTCAACGTGTGCGGGAACTGAAGATGAACCTGCAAACTGAGCGTCAGAGTGCATACGCCCCATGGTGTCAGTCATACCGTATGAAGCAGGACCTGCGGCCATGTTATCGGGATGCAAGGTACGGCCTGTACCACCACCTGATGCAACTGAGAAATAAGGCTTACCGGCCAATACACGCTCCTTCTTGTAGGTACCTGCAACGGGGTGCTGGAAACGTGTGGGGTTGGTTGAGTTACCTGTGATGGAAACGTCAACACCCTCCTTCCACATAATGGCCACACCCTCACGGACATCGTCGGCACCATAGCACTTAAC
>DBYG01000035.1:0-340 GCA_002310175.1 Bacteroidales bacterium UBA1192 | reverse complement strand
CGGCAATCTTGATGGCACCCTCGGCAGCAGCGAAACTCTCGTGGCCGGCCAGGAATGCAAAGCACTGTGTCTTCTCAGAGAGCAGACGGGCAGCCAGGTTACCATGACCCAGACCCACCTTACGGTCATCGGCTACAGAACCGGGGATGCAGAAACTCTGCAGACCGATACCGATGTTCTCGGCAGCCTTTACGGCGCTCTTGTCACCGGTCTTCTCACCCTCCTTGAGAGCGATGGCGCAACCTACAACGTAAGCCCACTTGGCGTTCTCAAAGCAGATAGGCTGAGTCTCCTCACAAGCCTTGTAAGGATCTATGCCGTAGCTGTCACAAATCTTGTT
>DBYG01000071.1 GCA_002310175.1 Bacteroidales bacterium UBA1192 | reverse complement strand
CCCTTGCCACCAAGCAGATTACGCATTTGGGCATTTCCCTCAGCCTGTCCGTTTCCGAACTTGTAAACTCTTTTTTCGCTCATAAATTATTTGAATATGTTGTTTTGTTTATATCGTGCGAGGATTAGTCCTTTTTCTTTTAGCGGGTGCAAAGGTACTCAATTATTATTAAAAGATGTGTTTTTATGCGCTCATTTTTCTCTTTTTGAGTAATAATTGTAACCTTTTTCCCCATGCAGCCGTTGAATTGACTAACTTTGCAGCCCAAAATGATACATTATGTCCAGAAAGAGACGCGAGCAACCCATAATTGAGAATGTTACCATAACCGGAGTGGCGGCCGAAGGTAAATCCCTTGTCCGCATAGATGACCTTGTGGTTTTTGTACCCTTTGTTGTACCGGGTGATGTAGTAGACCTTAAGATTCTCAAGAAGAAACACAGTTATGCCGAGGCGGTAGCCGTAAAGTTCCATAAACTGTCAAGTGTCCGCGCCGTTCCGTTCTGCCGTCATTTCGGTATCTGCGGAGGCTGCAAATGGCAGAATCTGCCTTATCAGGAACAACTCCGTTTCAAGCAGCAGCAGGTGGTTGACAACCTCACCAGAATAGCCAAGGTTGAACTCCCTGAGATCAGTCCTATCCTGGGGTCCGAAGAGACTGTGCGCTACCGCAACAAACTGGAGTATTCGTTCAGTAATATGAGATGGCTTACAGAAGAGGAACTTAAGGAACTGGATAATCCCCAGAACAACGCCCAGCGTAAGCAGCCGGGACTTGGATTCCATATTCCGGGAGCCTTTGACAAGGTGCTTCACATCACTGAATGCTGGCTTCAGGATGAGATATCGGACCGCATCCGCAACTCGGCTTACGAATACGCCGTAGAGCACGGAATTCCATTCATAAACCTGCGTTCACAGGAGGGTATCCTGCGTGATATGATGGTCCGCGTGGTAACCACCGGCCAGATCATGGTCCTTGTTCAGGCCAAGGTTACCAATCCTTCGGAACAGGAGCAGTTCATGGGTCTGATGCAGCATATCTCAGACGGTTTCCCTGAGATCACTTCACTGCTGTATGTGATAAACAACAAGTGCAACGATACGTTCGGCGACCTGGATGTCCATGTGTTCCGCGGTGAGGAGTTCATCTACGAGACAATGGAGAACCTCAGGTTCAAGATTGGACCCAAGTCATTCTTCCAGACCAACAGCCGTCAGGCCTACCGTCTCTACTCGGTGGTACGCAAACTGGCCGGACTCAAACCTGAAGAGGTGGTCTATGACCTCTACACCGGAACCGGAACAATCGCGCAGTTCATATCGGCCCAGGCCAAAAAGGTGGTGGGTATAGAATATGTTCCCGAGGCAATTGAGGACGCCAAGATCAATGCGGCGCTCAACAATATCGTCAATACCGAGTTCTTTGCCGGTGACATGAAGGATGTGCTCAATGAGGAGTTTATAGCAAGGCACGGCAGGCCCGATGTCATAATAACCGATCCTCCCCGCGCCGGAATGCATCCGGATGTGGTTGATGTGATACTCAAGACCGCTCCTCAGCGCATAGTCTACGTCAGCTGCAATCCCGCCACACAGGCCCGCGACATAGCCATTCTTGATCAGGGATACAAGGTTGTTGCCGTTCAGCCGGTCGATATGTTCCCGCACACCCAGCATGTCGAGGTTGTGACGCTTCTTGAAAGGCGTTAAGGCCCATTGCAACGTTTTTGCAACGCTTTTTTCTTGCATTACGCTTGTTTTGCGGCGTAATTTTGCTGCGAAAGCCCTTTCAAAGGGTAATCAGGATAGAAAAAATGTTAAGAAAACTCATTCTGATTTAACCTGGAGGGTCTTTAACTATCAAATTAACGTAAAATTAAAAGACACGATGCGTAAAATTGCCTTTACATTAGTCCTCATGTTGGTGTTTGGCTCGGCTTTCGCTCAGTCAAGCAAAGACTCTGTCAAAAGTTCAACACAAAGTTCAGAGGTTGTCATCACACAGCCTGAATTCAAGGGTGGTATTGAGAAGATGTACGAATATATCACTACAAACTTCCAGTATCCCGATGAGGCTAAGAAACGTTCCGTAAGAGGTAAACTGGAGGTTGAGTTTACTGTCGAAAAGAGCGGTGACATAACATATGTAGGTATACTTAAAGGAATTGACTATTCAATAGATGAAGAGGTGCTCCGCCTTCTTAAGGCAATGCCCCGTTGGACTCCTGCCACCAAAAACGGCGAGCCGGTAAGATACAAGGTTTCCATGCCTATCACCATCCGTGCTTCAAGAAGACAGAAATCCAGCCAGGAGTTGAATACAAATTATGAGGAACTGTAAGAATTTGTATTAACAAAATCCGTGTCTCTTCGTCATAAAGACAGAATACTAAAAAATATTGTTATGAAAAAGATTGTTTTTCCCGTACTCGCCGCACTCCTTCTGAGTGGTTGCGATATCCATGAGACTTATGAGACATATGAGATCGTCAAGGAAGGTACAGATATGTTTGTTGACTATGTAACCGCCAAAGGTAACGAATGGCTTAATTCTGGAACAGAAGGCCAGCCCGGTTTCTATGTTTACCAGGAGTTCACATTCCCCGAGGTAACCACCGAGGTTCTTGAGAAAGGAGCTGTTCTGGTATATCTGGTCGATGCCGACGGACGTGACAACATCCTTCCGTACGTATTCCCCGTTGACAACGGTCACGAACTGATCATGCAGAACATCAGGTACGATGTTGAGGCAGGAAAGGTTACCATGGCCATTGAATGGCAGGATTTCAGGAAATACAACCAGGGTGACTATGAGTTCAAGGTATGTATCCTCAAACCCGGTGGAAAGAAGAAATAAATAATAAGTCTATTCATAAAAGAAGAAGGCCGCATCATTAAGGTGCGGCTTTCTGTTTTATTGCTCGGGTGCCTGAAGTATGATTGTGGTGGCGCCCAGAGTTATTATCGCGCCGTCTTCAATCCTGGCTCTTTCCCTGTCGCCCAGAATGCGGTTCTCCAGGAATGTGCCGGTCAGGCTGGGAAAATCCCTTAGGGTATAACTTATTTCACCCGTGGGCTCTTTCCTGACGTTAATGACACAATGGCGTCGGTCCATGCTGCGGTCGTTGGTGTCAATCGGAATGGTTATGTTGTCACCGGGATTGTATCGGCCGATTATGTTATCACCCTCCTGAAGGGCAAAGTTCTGGCGGAACCCGAATACGTTCTCCACAACGGTGATGGAGCCGAATCCCAGGTCGTTGACCTCTTTCTTGCGGTCTGCGTCTTTCTGTGTGGCTGCCAGTTTGCTTGTACCTATGCGTATGCGGAACTGTTTGCGGCAGTTTTCGCACTCAAACACAAGTGACTGGCCCTCTTTGTAGAGAGTCTCGTCAAAAGTGTTGTAGTGGTCACATTTGGGACAGCGTACCCTTTTCATATGTTGAGTTTTATGATTGTCAAACAAAAGCTGACCTGTAAGCCGGGTTCTGTAGGGTCGGTACACGTACCTTCCCCGTCTGCCATTAATCTTGACCTGCCGTCACCGGCAAGGCTCCGTAACCTTAGGGTTACGCGCGTTCTACCCTCCGGCTCAGGCGAGCAGCCCTCTGACGCCGGTTTACATGAACTTGCAACTTCCAAGGCGCACAGCACGTGTGTCACCACAGGCCTGGTGGGCTCTTACCCCACCTTCTCACCCTTACCGTACAGGACGGCGGTTGTTTTCTTCTGCGCTGCTCAGCCGTTGCCGACTGCTTCCCGTTAGGAAGTGGAATGCTCTGTGTTGCCCGGACTTTCCTCTGGCCCTTCGGGACAGCGACAGACCGGTCAGCTTTGGGATTGCAAAGATAATGCAATTCTTTTTTGCCAATTCCGACGCATGCACTAATTTTGTCACTGGAATAATATAACTTTAATTGTATGAAAATATTAAGATTTTTTATCGCTCTTTTTTCAATATCGGCTGTATGTACCGGCATGTGTTCACAGAACAGGGATGGGGGAATCAGTGAATCCATGTTGTCCAGGATCCGCGAGGGCTATAAGGAGACTCCGTCTGAAAAGGCTGTCCGCAATGCTCTGGCAGGGCAGTCTATTGCCTTGCTCGCCGTCAATTCAGACAACGCCTCAATGATAGACACGCATTTTTCCGACCGTGTCCCTACAAAAGGTATAACTGACCAGCGCTCTTCAGGACGTTGTTGGCTCTTTACGGGGTTGAACGTACTCAGAGCCCGTATGATACAGAAATATGACCTCGGTGAGTTTGAGTTCAGTCAGAACTATATCTCATTCTATGATCTGTTGGAGAAATCCAATCTTTTCCTGCAGGCCATCATTGATACTCGTAACCTGAAATTAGAAGACAGAAAAGTTGACTGGCTCTTCAAAAACCCCATAGGTGACGGCGGACAGTTTACAGGTGTCTCAAACCTTATCATGAAATATGGAGTAGTTCCTAAGGATGTCATGCCTGAGACTTATCAGAGCAACAGCACCAGCGAGATGCGCTCTATTCTTTCCAACAAATTGCGTCAGTATGGTCTTGAACTCAGGGAAATAAAGCCTTCCGATGCATCTGCACGCAAGGAGGAGATGCTGACGGACATATATTCCATACTTGTCAGATGCCTTGGAATACCCCCTACGGATTTTGAATGGACCAGATATGACAGCAATGGCAGGTTCGTCAGCTGCAAGAGATATACCCCCAAGGAGTTCTATGGTGAGTTTGTGGGAACGGATCTGGAAAACAATTATGTGATGGTAATGAACGACCCGACAAGGGAATATTACAAAACATATGAGATAGAGTATGACCGCCATGTATATGACGGTGACAACTGGATATACGTGAACTTGCCTATAGAACGTATCAAAGAGATGGCCATAGCTTCAATCAAGGATAATACCGCAATGTATTTCTCGTGCGATGTCCGCAAGTTCCTGGATTCTTCCAAGGGTACCCTTGATCTTGCCAATATGGATTACAGTTCGCTTTTCGGGACAGACTTTTCCATGGACAAGAAACAGCGTATCCAGACGTATGCCAGCGCGTCGTCACATGCCATGACTCTGATAGCTGTGGATCTTGATGACAACGGCGCACCTAGGAAGTGGATGGTTGAGAACAGTTGGGGCGCTTCTTCCGGATACAAGGGAAACCTGATAATGACTGACGAGTGGTTCAATGAGTATATGTTCCGTCTGGTATTGGAGAAGAAATATGTTCCGGCCGATGTTCTGGACCTCCTCAAAAAGAAACCTGTCATGCTTCCCTCCTGGGACCCAATGTTCCTGCCTGAAGATTAACCTATTCACTTTTTGATTTAGAAGATGAAAAAAATTATCAATTGCTTGATGGCCATCGTGATGATAGCCGGTATTGTTTCGTGTTCCGGAAAGTATGAGACATTCAAGGGCGACCCAATGAACACGAAAATCTATACCCTTAAGAATGGTTTGAAAGTCTATATGACAGTCAACAGGGAAGAGCCCCGTCTCCAAACCCTGATAGCTGTCAGGAACGGAGGAAAGAACGACCCTGTCGACAACACCGGTCTGGCTCACTATCTGGAGCATATCATGTTCAAGGGGTCCGAGAGTTTCGGAACATCAAATTTTGCAGCCGAGAAACCTCTGCTTGATCAGATAGAAAATCTATACAATGTCTATCGTACCAGAAAGGATCCCGAGGAGCGGAAGGCAATATATCGTCAGATAGACTCCCTAAGTTATGCAGCTTCGCTCATATCCATTCCTAATGAGTATGACAAGCTGATGGCTGTGATAGGCGCCCAGGGAACCAATGCTTTCACATCAACCGATGTAACCTGCTACACTGAAGACATTCCGTCAAATCAGATAGACAGTTGGGCCAGAATCCAGGCCGACCGTTTCCGGAATATGGTAATCCGCGGGTTCCATACCGAACTGGAAGCGGTTTACGAAGAGTATAACAAGTATCTGAATGATGATTCCGAGAACGCCATATACGCTATCGATTCTGTCCTTTATAAGAATCATCCTTATGGACTTCAGCAGGTGATAGGTACTCAGGAACATCTAAAGAACCCATCAATCACTGCAATCAAGAGGCAGAAGGAACTTATGTATGTTCCAAATAATATGGCTATCTGCGTGTCCGGTGACTTCGATCCTGACAGTTTCGTCAAGACAATCGAGAAATATTTCGGTTCCTGGGAACCTAATCCTGATGTTCCGGTTTTCACTTATAAACAGGAAGATCCCATTACAGAACCTGTAGTCAGACACGTGTATGGAACGGAATCGGAATTTGTACTCATGGGTTGGCGCTGCCCTGGTGAGAAGGAGAATTCCCTTGACCGGGACATCCAGAGTATTGTGATATCTATCCTGAATAACGGGAAGTGCGGTCTCATTGATATTGACTTAATGCAGCAGCAGAAGGTTCTTGCGGCAGGTGTCCAGTTATATGACAGGACAGACTACAACGATTTCCTCTTTATAGGGTATCCCAAGGATGGACAGACTCTTGAGGAGGTTAAGGAACTTGGCCTTCAGGAAATAGCCAAGCTAAGGGCGGGCGATTTTGACGAGGAGCTGATCAAGGCTGCAGTAGCCAATTTCAAGCTATCAAGGATGCGCTCCCTTGAGTCAAACCGCAGTCGTGCCATGCAATATGTCAACTCGTTCATAAACCATACGGACTGGGCCGATGAAATAACGCTGCTTGACCGTCTTGAAAAAGTTACCAAGGCAGATGTTATGGCATGGGCTGGTAAGTACTTGAGTGACAAGTCATACGTGGTGGCATACAAACATCTTGGTGAGAACCCAAGAAACAACAAGATCGTGGCTCCTGAAATCACCCCGATTGCTACCAACCGTGACATGCAGAGTCAGTTCCTGCAGGAAATATCAGAGGTTCAGGTCAAACCCATTGAGCCCTCCTTCGTCAATTTCGACAAGGATATCTCGGTATCGGATATCAGATCCGGGATACAATTGCTGTACAACAGGAACACCCGTAATGACATAGCGACTGTTCAATTCCAGTTTGACATGGGTAACAGCTATAATCCGGCACTTGAAATGGCTTTCTCATATCTCGATTATCTTGGCACTCCGACACGTACTGTTGAGGAGATAGGTCTGGCAGAATACAAGATAGCCGGAAGCCACAGTTTCTCCGTTGGTGACAACATCCTTACATATTCAGTAAGTGGTTTGAGCGAGAATCTTGGTGATATGGTTGATATAGTTGAAGACCTCATTCTCAATGCCATTCCGGACGAGGAGATTCTTGCAAACCTGAAAGCCGATTATCTGATGTCGCGTCAGATGTCAAAGACCAACCAGAACAGTTGCTGGAGGGCGCTCCAGGATTATGTTATCTACGGTCCTGAATATGTGAAATCCATAACTCTTTCTGATGAACGTCTTATGTCGGTGACATCGGAAGATTTGCTCGGACTGGTGAAGGATGTCCTGAACAAAACTCACAGGATACTTTATTATGGACCTCAGGATGAAAGTGAGGTGAAGAAAATAATGTCAGTTCATCACAAGGCTTCTGACAAACTGACACCTCTTGCCAGAAAGTTCACCGCAAAACAGATAGTTGTTGAACCGGTAGTATATATTGCGCCTTATGATTCACGCCAGTTCAATTATATCCAGTATTCCGACCGTGGCGAGAAGTTTTCCATTGGGGATATATCCGGACTCCAACTGTTCAATGAATATTTCGGTGGAGGAATGAATACTGTAGTGTTTCAGGAGATGCGCGAGGCCAGGGCGCTTGCCTACAGCGCCGGTGCTGTTATGAACCGTCCTTCATTTAAGGATGACACGTACAGTTTCTATGCCAGGATTGGTTCCCAGAATGATAAACTCAAGGCTGCAGTTGAAGCATTTGATCAGATAATCAACGATATGCCGCAATCCGACAAGTCATTCGAAATAGCCAAGAAATCAGTAGAATTGGCATTACGTACTAGAAGAATTACCGGAATGGGGCTGCTGAACAGCTATTTGTCTGCACGTTACATGGGACTGAGTGAACCTCTTGACAGACAGGTTTTTGAGGATCTTCCCTCCAATGACATGAATTCTCTGTTGGAATTCCATAAGAAATGGATCAAGGACCGCAAGTATGTCTATGCCATTCTGGGTGATCCAAAGGATATTGATCAGGATTTCCTCAAGACACTCGGACCGGTTGTCATGTTGTCACTTGATGACATATTTTGCTATAGTCAGGATTAACCGATTGGTAATTATTTGTTAAATGACCTCCTGAAAGGTTAATTATTGGGAATAATGCGTATCTCAATATAACATTGGCATTTTTCTTGTGTATATTTGAATAGGAAAATGTTAAATTAAAACCAAGTGATTAACCAAAAAGTGAGAATAGATTATGAAAAAGACAACTAAAATTGTATTTTGCTCAGTGCTGTTAATAGTATGCTGTGCAGGAGCAGCGGGTGTGACAACATATCTTGTCAATAAGAAAAGTAAATCCACTGATCACGTATATGTCACTCAATCCCTTGTGCCATATTCGTCGGCAAGCAGCATTTCCATGCCGCCAGCTCCGAGGAATCAGCCGGTCGATCTTACTGAGGCGGCCGAAATGACTGTCCATGGCGTGGTTCATATCAAGGCTACTGTGAATGGACGCACCCAGACCATACAGGAAATGCCTGATGTTTTCGAGTATTTCTTTGGTTTCGGAGGACAGCCGCGTCAGCGTCAGATTCAAAGTCGTCCTCAGGTGGGATATGGCTCCGGAGTAATCTTGTCAAAGGACGGATATATTGTCACAAACAACCATGTGATAGACAAGGCCGACGAGATAGAGGTCACTCTCAATGACAGCCGTGTTTTCGCGGCTACTCTCATCGGAAAGGACGAGAACACTGATCTCGCGTTAATTAAGATAGATGGTGATGAATTTCCTGTAATACCTATGGGTAATTCCGATGAGCTCAAGCTTGGGGAATGGGTTCTGGCTGTAGGTAACCCATTTAACCTTACTTCCAGCGTGACTGCCGGTGTCGTCAGCGCCAAGGCAAGAAAGATTGGTATTTATGATGGCAATGAGAGTATAGAGTCTTTCATTCAGACCGATGCAGCCATCAATATGGGTAACAGTGGTGGCGCGCTTGTGAACGTAAGGGGCGAGTTGGTGGGCATTAATTCTGCTCTTGAGTCACCTACAGGAACATACGCAGGCTATGGATTTGCTATTCCTACTACGATTGTAAAGAAAGTGGTAGCGGATTTGAAGGAGTATGGTTCTGTACAACGCGCTATATTGGGTATTAGAGGTGGTGACGTTTCTTCTATGCGTCAGCTTGATGAGAATAAGGATAAGGATTTCGGAACACTAGACGGGGTATATGTGAGTGAAGTGACCGATGGCGGAGGAGCTCTTGCAGCAGGTCTAAAGGAAGGTGACATTATTACTGCTATAAACGGTAAAAAGGTAAAAACCATGACCGAGCTTCAGGAAACAATTGTTCAGTTTAGTCCTGGCGATAAGGTTGAAGTAACCATTATCCGTGATGAAAAGACCAGAAAGATAAATGTTGAACTCAAGAATTTCAAAGGTAATACTGATGTGGTGAAGAAATCAGACTTTGATGTGTTAGGAGCAGCTTTCGGTGAGGTCTCGGAGCAGTTGCGTCGTAATCTGAATATTGGTTATGGTATGCAAGTGAACGGACTGAAGGATGGCCTGTTGAGGAAAAACGGTATTCAACGTGGATTCATTATACTCAAGATTAACAACCGCCAGATCAAAAGCCAGGATGATATCGAACAGGCGTATAATGAGGCTGTAAAATCTCCTGATCAGGTGTTGTTTATAACTGGAATCTATCCTTCTGGACGTAGGGCAAATTATGCAGTGAGCCTTGAGTAATGATGGATAAATAATGGAAACTATGTTGATTGGTTGGGGTGGTATGTCCGCTCCAATCAATTTGTTTTGAAAAAGTTGATTCTATATTTTATTATTACTATCTTTGCAGCCAATTCGCCCGAATCCGTACTGTTTTGAGCGGACGTTACAGGAAGTAAACAAATCACTATATACTGAATAATGAGGCAATTAAAAATCACTAAGAGCATAACGAACCGTGAAAGCGCATCATTGGACAAGTATCTTCAGGAGATAGGTCGTGAAGAGCTTATCACTGTTGAGGAAGAGGTTGAACTCGCACAGCGCATCCGCAAGGGCGATAGAGCTGCTCTCGAGAAATTAACCCGTGCCAATCTGCGTTTTGTGGTATCTGTCTCCAAACAGTATCAGAACCAGGGTTTGAGCCTTCCTGATTTGATTAATGAAGGTAATCTCGGCCTTATAAAAGCGGCCGAGAAATTTGATGAAACCAGAGGTTTCAAATTCATTAGTTATGCCGTTTGGTGGATTCGTCAATCCATTCTTCAGGCACTGGCTGAACAAGCTCGTATTGTGCGCTTGCCTCTTAATCAGGTCGGTTCTCTTAACAAAATAAGTAAGGCACTTTCAAAATTTGAGCAGGATAATGAGCGTCGTCCTTCGCCTGAGGAATTGGCAGAGGTGCTTGATATTCCTGTTGAAAAGATTGCCGATACCCTAAAGGTGTCAGGGCGGCATATTTCAGTTGATGCACCATTTGTAGATGGTGAAGACAACAGCCTTTTGGATGTTTTGGTTAATGATGACTCTCCTATGGCTGACAGGACTCTCGTAAATGAGTCTCTTTCAAAGGAAATTGACAGAGCGTTATCAACACTTACAGACCGTGAAAAGGATATTATAAGAATGTTCTTTGGAATCGGTTGCAGGGAGATGACCCTTGAGGAGATTGGTGACAAGTTCGGACTTACCCGTGAACGTGTCCGTCAAATCAAGGAGAAAGCAATCCGACGTCTGCGTCAGAATTCACGCAGCAAGCTTCTCAAATCATATCTTGGATAGTTGAAACCATGCAAATCAGGGTTTTTGTCTTGGCTTGTCTTTTGGCATTGGTAGCATCGGTTTATTCTTATGCACAAACTCCGGACAGGACTAAGAGTCCTATACTACAGCCGGGTGAAGGTTTGACCAGAACTCAAAAAGATGTTGAGTCAATGAGAAATGACAATCAGGATAAAAAGGCCAGACAGACCGATGTGTATGTTTGCGCTTTGTCATTTTCGCCGGTTGATTCAGTTATGTATATTTCCAATATCCAAAAGATTGAACAGACCGTTGTCAGGAATAGATGGTTTCTTGAGGAACGTTCTCTCCTTGAACAGAAGTTTGAGGATTATGTTAGGGAGAGGGCCGGTAACTTACAACTTTCCTCGCTGTTTTTTTCTGAAAAAGAAAAAAAGGTATTGAAGCAGCGCGAGAGAATTATTAGAATAAACAATAAAAAGAAGAGATTTAAGGTTCAATACACCGGTGCAGATTTCAGGTTCTAGTACTGAAGATGAACCGCTATTCTTACACCCTGGATATCTACATCTGGGGTGTTTTTGTATGTCATTCGACGGAAATAGCTGACAGACATGATCTTGAAGATGTTTTCTATGCCAACTCCAGTTTCTATGAAGGGTGTTTTCATTTCTGAACCTGTGAATAGGCTTCTGGTGGGGAAGAGTAAGATATTTCCACTTGAATCTTTTTCGGGATTGTTCTGGCTGGAGAGCGTGCCCCATACGCCTCGGAAATAAGTAACCTCTCTAAGTTTCATTTTGTTAATAGCTGGAATTCTGTTAAGAAACAGCCCATTCATGTACCAAACTACATCCCATGTAATATGGCTGTCCATGAAGAATTCCATTGGTGTCATTGTTTCAAACGTTTCTTTCCGGTAGGTATACGAAAGGTTTGCATTCGGTATATATAGAAGGGGATAGGGGACCTTTCCCCAAATCTTTCCGGTTTTCAGCATGACGTCAAAATATCCCAAAGGTGCAACCATTAATCGTTGGCGGTAGGAAAAATCGGTTTTGAGCATTGAGTAGTTGCTGCCTAACACTCCTTTTCGTGCTAATGTTCCATTGAGGGTGAATACAGGTAGTTCAGGAGTCTTGTTTTTTCTGTTCCATTTATGCTGGATGAATTTCTCCCCTGGAGCATATCTCAAGCCTATCTCTAGTTCACTTTGTGATATTTCTTTAATAGGTGATCCGAACCCATCATTGGAGTGCATTGGAATGAATTCAGTCGATTCGTTCACTCGATTGCGTAGTGTACCTGTGAATGATAGACCACTGTGTCGCTCAAGTGTATAGGTTAACTCACAATTCCTTACATATCCTATCATATCATCAGGCAGTCTCTTGAGGGAAAGCAAGAAGTTGTCTTTGTTTGTATACATATATTGCTGGCCGTACTGGTAGATGTCATTCTCGTACTGCAATCTCAAGGAATGGATGGGGAATTCGTTCCATTGTTCTTTTTTGGGTTTAAATGAATATTCTAACCTGCCGTAATATTTGAAGCGATTGTCATTTATGCCATATATAAGATATCCTGTTCCGAATAAATGCGGACTAAGTTTGGCTGTTGTCATCCCTCCAAGCTTGAGCCTCATCCCCTCTATCCCATTCCAACTGACCATTGTATTTAAGGGACCAACATAAAAAGGTGTGTTCTTTTCCTTAACAGGAATATAGCCTGAAAAGAGCAGGTTGATGAATTGTTCAGTCCAGTAGTATATGGGAACTTTTCTAAGCCTGGATATCATCTCTTTTACATCGTCGGTTTTTCCGCCGCCTTTGTTGATGTCAGTTTTGCGATATTCTTCCCAAAACTCATTGCTTCTTTGGAGCGCTTCCTCTGGTTCTATTATCTGTTCCTGGTGATAAAATGGTTCACGGTCAACCTCATCATTGAACTGGTAGTCAGAATATGATACTTCTCTTCGTCCGTAAATTCCGTTAATATTGTCATATAGTTTCAATTCGGCTGTTATGCTTTCATAGACAAGCAGTCTTGGATGATTGATGTCGTGAGTGAACCTTTGTTCTATATTCATGTATTCAATAAAATTCAGATTGATATCGTATGGAATGTTCATTTGAATCCATTTCACGAAATGTGCTGTGTCTGTGGTAATGTAGATATGTCCGGTAAAGCCGAGAGACTGCGGATTGCGCGGCAAAAAAGCCAGGTCTATACAGTCTTCACCATCGACAGACAGCGTATCTAGTATATAGTATTTATAAAATAAGGTGGCCAAATCGGAAAAAGGACTGATAAACTCATTCCGGAGAATAAGTACTTTGTCATTGAAAAGATCAATGTCCCGAAGTGTTGCATCTGCGGCTGCCTTGACTTCTTCATCGGGAAGGAAATCCTCAATACCAACCCACTCTCTGCCGTGTATAACCTGCTTCTCTCTCTTGGGCTTCAAACGAAAATAGTCAGTTGCGACTAACTCACGAGTGGACACGTTCAGTATCGGCTTGCCAGACACAAGAGAAGTATCGACATATTCTTTTAGGAAAGGAAACCTCTTGAACATGCCTTGTTGCTGCTTCTCTTCCGTAAAATCATCAAGAGACACTACGTATGTCTCGTATCTATTCCTTGAAACGTATTCATTGTTGAAGGGATTGTTTTCCTCTTTATTCCTTATTATCTCCTCTACAAGTTCAACTGCAGGATTGTTTTTGTTCCGGTAGTGTTCTTTTTCTGGTCTGATTATCACTTCGTCAAGATTATATGTTTCTGTGTTGAGTTCCACGTCAAGGGGGAACTTTGTTAGGGCGGATAGTTCAATGGAGTAATCTCTGTATCCAACAGATGAAATAACCATTGTTTGTCCATCTATATCCCCGTTGAACGAAAAGTTGCCTTTGTTGTCTGTAATGCATCCAATTGCGAGGCCTTTGAGGCGAACTGTTGTGTATGGTAGTGCGTTCCCTTCGGTATCATGTACATGGCCGCTGATCCTTACAGTTTGAGCATGAGTTGTAAGAACTATAATAATTGATAATGCGGTCAATATGGTTTTTATTCCTATTTTCATTGGAAACTTTGGCCTTTTTCCGGTGCAAAAATATAAAATAATCTGCTGAGAGGTATCCTACAGGCTTCAAATACCAATTTGTTGGATTTTCTGCAATAAGGTTATGCTATAATTACTAATATGTTGTTTCTCACGAAATAATAATCTCTTAAAAAAATTTCTTTTTTATTTGGCTGTTTGGGAAAGTAGCTGTATCTTTGCATCCGCTTTCCGGATACAAGATGCCGGCAGGCATTGAGAAGATGTTCTTTGAGGATATTTCATACAGACAAGTAGTACGACGGTCTTTCCCGTTTTTGGGTAGAGGCCGAGGGTAATACGAACCGTCAAACAAACGAAACGCAACGAGACGGACCTGAGCGAGAAAGAAGACAGACTTGCAGTTCCATGAGTATTGTCGTGCCCTGCGGCACGTTTTTTTATGGTTCTGCTTCAAATACGGTAAAGAGATTACAAAGAAGAGTTTGATCCTGGCTCAGGATGAACGCTAGCTACAGGCTTAACACATGCAAGTCGAGCGGGACTCTTTCGGGAGTCTAGCGGCAGACGGGTGAGTAACACGTATCCAACCTTTCCCTTACTCGGGCATAGCCTCTGGAAACGGAGAGTAATTCCCGATGAAGTGTACGAGGAGCATTTTTTGCACACCAAAGAATCATCGGTGAGGGTTGGGGATGCGCTCCATTAGCTGGTAGGCGGGGTAACGGCCCACCTAGGCGATGATGGATAGGGGTTCTGAGAGGAAGGTCCCCCACATTGGAACTGCGACACGGTCCAAACTCCTACGGGAGGCAGCAGTGAGGAATATTGGTCAATGGCCGGAAGGCTGAACCAGCCAAGTAGCGTGCAGGATGACGGCCCTATGGGTTGTAAACTGCTTTTGTACGGGAATAACGGTATCCACGTGTGGATGTGTGCATGTACCGTACGAATAAGGATCGGCTAACTCCGTGCCAGCAGCCGCGGTAATACGGAGGATCCGAGCGTTATCCGGATTTATTGGGTTTAAAGGGAGCGTAGGCGGGAAGTCAAGTCAGCTGTGAAATGTAG
>DBYG01000056.1 GCA_002310175.1 Bacteroidales bacterium UBA1192 | reverse complement strand
TAATGCCCCAAAGTTACAAAAAATAGAAATTATACGGGTTATCTGGCCAGCACGCCGGAGTCCAGACCGCGAATCGTCTTGAACCGCATCTGGCCTTGCGGATCTATAATTATGGCTACGCCGGCCAGGTAATTGATCCATTTGCGGTTTACCCAGTAATGCAGGTCAACCTGTTTGTCCGATGCATATATCGCCATCGGGGTTACCATATAATCATGTGACACCAGCACATTGATGCGCTTCATTGAAGGCAGATGAGCCTTGAGTGAGTCCAGCCACTCCTTGCTGCGCTCCTCCAGATTATAGAAGCCCTCTTCCATGCCGCCTTCGTATGCCCACTGTGAGAGTGACTCCCAGTTGTCCCAACCGTTGCGCCTCAGAGCCGGAATATCCTTGCGGTACCAGTCACCGTTCAATATGCCCCACTCCTCATGAATGAACTCATCGCCGCGGCCAATGGCAATGTTCTCGCAGGTCTGTATGGTGCGGCCATAATCGGAGTGAGCGTAGAAAGCCTGCTCACCGCTCTTGATCTTTTCACCCACCATCCGGGCCTGAGCCTTTCCGTTCTCGGTCAGCAGTCCGTTCTTGGAGTAATCCCGTCCGCGCTCACCGTGTCTGACCAGAAACACCACCGTCTCATAGGGCTTAACCTCTGCAAACACATCGGCTATATCATTGAAACCTATATCAGTATAGGTAGGCTGAGCACTCAACTGAAACATGCCGCACATAAGGACTGCGGCCACCATAAGCATTATCTTTTTCATCATCAAGTATGTTTTATGTTAGGACTTTGCAAACTTACAAATATTTGTGCTATTCGTGAAGATTTGATTACATTTGCGCATAATCAACAATTCTCATAAAGGACTATGAAAAAGATTTATCTGCGGGTGCTTGCCGCTACCATAGTTTGCGGCTTGGCTACAGTATGTTTATCGCTGAACTCCTGCAATGATGCCAAGGCACAAGAGTCAGACCCGACGCCGCAGGTGCAGAGTACAGAACTGATACGCACCAGCCAGAGCTGGGATGGCGTTGAGTTGCCCGATTACCTGCAGGGCCGCCCCGAACTGGTGGCTGTAAAATATGTATTCCCCGCCGGCAAGAAATTAGGCTGGCATCACCACCCCGTTATGAATTACGGTATACTGGTACAGGGCGAGTTGACAATCATCGGACTGGACGGCAAGACCAAGGTAGTTCATGAGGGCGAGCCAGTTGTCGAAATGGTGAATACCATCCACCACGGCGAGAACCGGGGTGACAAGGACGTCATCCTCTACATGTTCTACCTCTCGCAGCAAGACTCCCTGCTGGCCGTACAGCATCCTGAAATACCGCTGGAGTAAAAATGATACAAAGGACAGACCCCTTTTGTACCCTTTTGTACTGACACAGGAATGGGTCCATTTGTGTCATTCATTCGATATAAGAATCTTCTTCAAAAATTTCTATAATCTCGGCAGTCTTATTATCTATTTTTTCAGCAGAACTTTTGGGGACTTTCGATATGGAGTACCATCCAGTCTGAAGTTTAGAGGAATGGTGTATTTTACCCTCACCGCTTTACCACGATTTTTGCCGGGCTTCCACTTAGGCATGGCACTTATTACCCTCATCGCCTCAGCATCCAGTAGCTCATGGATACCTTTCACTACCTCTGCACTGCTTATACTACCGTCCTTTTCTACCACAAATGTAATAATTACACGACCTTGAATACTATCCTTGCGACACAATTCCGGATACTTTATGTTATCACGCAGATAATCCGCTAAAGCCTGCGGACCGCCCGGAAACTCCGGAAAATCTTCAACTACGAAATAGATTGCATTTGTATCGAGAGGTTCATCAATGTAAAAAATCTCCTCATATACGATATCGCCGTTGGGTGAATAATTGTTCTCTTTGTCCACGTCAAAAGATTCAACTCTGATATCCGGATTATCCGATGCTTTGGCATCAGAGAGATTATTCATCTGATCGTTCCAGTTCTTATCCGGCAAACGGTAAAACATATCAGGCCAGGAGTATGCCATCTTTCCGGGCTTAAGTGCATATATGACATCACCATCATAGAATATGCTCTCTATTATTTCAACATCATCTGTTTCACCAGTCTCTACTTTCTCGCTTCTCTTCTTGGCATCCTCTATTTCAAAATCCCTACGCTTCTGGGCTTCACCTATATTACCGTCAACCGTCTTCAACAGCTCTTTTGCCAGCGTAGCGTCAATCTCTTTTGTCTTGGCAATTCCGGGCTTTTTATATACCAGTTCATACTTATCGGCCTTCTTTACAACATACATGCTGAAATAATTGTTACCCCAGGCATCATCCACAACATAACCGCAGACAAAACCCTCAGGAGCCTTATTCTGCATATTTTTAAAATTCCAGGACTCCGGATCCATCAGCTCCCATGAACCATTCAGGGGATATCCGGCCGCAAGAGCAAGCTGTGACATCATCACAACGCCCAAAAACAGAAAAGACAACTTTCTCATAATGCAGTTTATCAGGTTGTTCATCTTATAAACGGCAAAAATCTCTGAATACGTCTTTTTTTTCACATTGAACTTGCCCACTTCTTCATTCCAGGTTTCATCCGGGAGTTCTGTTGATCCGCCTGACTCTAATATTCCAATCATGCCCGGTTTAATTGCATAGATATAGTTGCCGTCATAGAACCTTATCACCTGAATTCCATTACCATTTGAATTGCTTGCCTGTTTTGCCTCAGCCTCCTTTTTCTTTTCCGCTTCAGTGAAACTGATGTTCATTGATTCCTCAAGCTGTCTGGCCAACTTCTTGTTCACTTCCCTTACCTCCTGATAATCTCTTATTTTCTTGACCAGTTGATGTTTCTTTCCGTTTTTAATCAGGTACAGCCTATAGATATCATCCCCCTGAGGATTTTTTACCACATATCCGCAAACAAAACCTTCAGGGGCATTCCTTTGCATATACCCGAATGTCCATGAGTCAGGATCCATCAGCCCCATTGTTTTTTGGGTGGAATTGGTGGGATTAGTTAGATTAGGCAGGTCATCACTCTCTTTCATCTTGATTTCAAGATATGTCATGTCAATAGGAATTAGAACTGTCTCATAACCAACGCAAGTTATCTGTATCCTGTCATCAGGGTTGACCAGACGGAATGAAAAGTTACCCCCTATATCGGTTAAGCTATGTGCCACGATACAGTCATTTGAATCCCTTTCCACAACGTTCACCATCATCATGGGGCCATCCTTATCTGAAACGGTACCCGATATTACATCACCGGCCTTGGGCTTACCTTGAGCAAACACGGAAACTGCAGCAACCTGCAGCAAAAAAGCCAAAAGAACCAAACGCTTTTTCATTGACATAGGGAAACGATACTTCTGTGTCAGTAATCAGTCACCCAATTGGCAGGTTTC
>DBYG01000061.1 GCA_002310175.1 Bacteroidales bacterium UBA1192 | reverse complement strand
GTCTAACTTTTGGGGTTCACTTCACAATTGCACTGTTTTTGTATTCTTGTAAGGATTTTTTTTCTGTCCGGAGCATTCGGCCGGCGCCTTATGTCCTCAACTCTCCGGCTGTCTCTCCAGTAGGGAAAAATTTACGCCCCAACTGGGAAAAAAATTTTGGGGACGATATAGATGTTTACCCAGATTTTCATAATAAGCACAAGGGCGGGACTTAATACCCGCCTTTTTTGTAACCGTTGTCATACACAAATTTCTAGCTTTCTTTAGCTTTTGTCTAGCTTTAGTTAGCTTAAAAAATTCCGGTAAGACTGGACTTTCTCGTACCTTAGCTTAGAGTTAAGAAAGAGAACATAAGGTATTTGAGTATGATAGACTTTGAGAATTTTGATAACATTATCGCGCTTACTTCTTACTTTAACAGTAACGAAATCTGCAAGCAGGTTATAGCCGAAAGCCGGTGGAGAGACGGTGACGTTATCTGCCCCTACTGCGGTGAACACCACTGTAAGGTACGCAAGGACGGCAATTATCGTTGCAACAAGTGCAAAAGCAACTTCTCATGCCTCGTAGGCACTATCTTTGAGAATACCAAAGTTCCACTTCCCAAGTGGTTCGTCGCCATGTACCTTATATCGTCACACAAGAAGGGTATCAGCAGTCACCAGCTTGCCCGTGACATCCACGTTACGCAAACCACGGCTTGGTATATGCTGCAGAAGGTACGTTTGCTCTATCAGCAGAACGATTCAGTAGGCTTCAATGGTACCATTGAGTGCGATGAAGTTTATATTGGTGGTAGGGAGAAATGGAAGCACAAATCCATGCGTATAGAGCATACTCAGGGACGTTCCACCAAAACCAAGACTCCCGTCTTCGGAATGGCTAAAAGGGATGTCTTTGTTAACAAGAATGGCGAAGAAGAGCCCGTTACATACGTACATGCTTTTAAGATACAGGACACAAGCAAAGACACTTTGCAGACGATTATACAGCAGTTCGCTGTAGAGGGCTCAACTGTCATTACCGACGAACACAATGCCTATAACGGGCTTGAAAATCTTGGTTACAGCCATGCCGTTATAAATCATGGCAGTGACGAATTCGTGAACGGAAGCCTATATACAAACTCCATTGAAAGTTTTTGGAGCCACTTTCGCCGTATGATACACGGTGTTTATCATGACGTTTCGGATAAGCACCTTCAGAAGTACATTGACGAAGCCGTGTACCGTTGGAACACCAAGAAAGACGAAGAACCTCTGAGGTTTTCTCATATGTTCCATATGTCAATCGGCTTGGTGGTTAGATGGAAGCAGATTACAATGAAGAGGGCAGCATAAAAAATGCAGCCATTTCTGACTGCATTATAAGTTATCCGTGGGTAACAAGTATATATCTTCTTATTAAGACGTAAAACTTGATAAATCATTTAAAAAAGATTGGTTGCCACGTTCTTCTTCATCGTTATCATAAAAAGTGTTATGCTTTCGTGCTGCTACATTTATCACAATCTCATAGACGCCTTTTACACCGCTTAACGGTTGGCAATGCAGTGCTTTCTCGGATATGCCGTGATTTCCTGCGATGTAAGATATGTCAGCAAATGCAGCTTGCATACTTAATCTACTTTCAAAACCATATATTAAAATGCCATCAAATACACCATTGCTAATCTTAAAGCCTAACTTATTGGTGTATTTTTCTAAATCGTCAAATAAGGCATCAATATCAATTTGTCCTTCGTTTGGATACTCTTTATCCAAACGACTAGTGTTGCCTCCGTAATATTCTTTTGCTCCTTGTTTATATGATTTTCTTAAAGAATCGTTTCCTAAATTCTTTTTATAAGCATAAGTTTCGATGTCCCCAAGTTTATCGGCTTCATCGTGGCTCATGTGTGGAATACTTCTATCACCTAAATCTCTGTCTATTTTCTTTTGCTGTGCCCTTCCAAGCATATACTGCCCTCTTGGAGTATCACCTATTTCATTTAACGCCTTCTTTACGCTTTCAGCAATCATGTTGCGAAGTTGCGCCTCATTCATTTTTATAGTCTTCTTTGCCATATTCTAATGTTTTTCATATAAATACTTTGCTATAAGCAAAAAATATTCAAATCATGCAACTATTTATGATAAATCGAATAAAAGTGGTATATTTGTTGAAAACCGGTTTATTATGGCAAAAGAAATAAAGCACAATTTAAACGAAGAGTACCTACGCTCCTTGAGTGAAGATGAAAGAGCAAAACAAATGGAAGAATGGACTGCAACAGAATGGGGGCAATACTATTCTCCCAATGGCACAATGACAAGTGAAGAATTCAGACAATTGGGCCATAAAATAATTGATGAAGAATATGAGCGATTGGGATGGAAGTGATATTTAGCACAGAAGTTAGATATGCTTTAGAGAATTATAGGGAAACCTTGAAAAACTATCCTATTTCTTTAGAACGAGCACACCATAAATACGACGATATGGTTGACTCATTAATTGGCTTAGGAACTTCTATTGCTACTCCGCCATTATGCCTATATAAAGATTTGGGACAAGTATTTAATGTGAATGGGAAACCACAAAATAAGAATCTCAAACGATATAACTATAAAGATGAAAGTGGTTTTCAATGGGCATTTGCATGTAATTACGACTATAGCACAGATACTATCATTATTACAAAAATGATGCCTGCAAATCAAGTTAAAGAAGAAAAGAGTAACGATAAGAATCCTATTCTTGAATTCATGGAAAGATTAGATTTAATCAAATAGCAAAAAGCCGCAGGGTTTCCCCTACGGCTTTTTTATTGATCACAAATTTTGTTTGTATATTTGTTCTCGGGGACAGAGTTACAATACCCGATTATCAAAAGCTGGGTAAACAGCTATATCGTCCCCAAAATTTTTCCTAACTGGAGCGTAAGTTTTTCCGTTCATAATGGCAACACAAGTGGTACAGAAGGGTCAGGTTCCCCTTTGTGCTACTTTGTAAATGTTTTTTATCTCCTGAATATTCCGGCACTGTCAACCTTTTCAGGAAAATGTCAACCTTTTCAGTCGTTTTACTCTCACTCTACCCATACTCTACCCATAGGGNNTAGGGTAGCCATAGGTTAGCCATAGGGTTGCCATAGGGTAGCCATACCCTTGAGTATGGCACAAAGCATTGTAACATTTTGGTAATAGTTCTTGATTAAGAGACTGTATTGGCGGAAAAATGAGTAACTTTGCGGCTAATTTGGAAAAAGAGGTGTTTCTTTATGGAATTAGCAAGCAAATACAACCCTGCCGATGTGGAGGGAAAGTGGTACAAGTACTGGGAGGATGGCAAGTTTTTTCACTCGGAGCCTGATGGGCGTGAGCCTTACACTATAGTCATTCCGCCACCAAACGTGACCGGTGTGCTGCACATGGGTCACATGCTTAACAACACCATACAGGATATTCTGGTGCGCCGTGCCCGCATGATGGGCAAGAACGCCCTGTGGGTACCCGGAACGGACCATGCATCGATAGCTACGGAGGCCAAGGTCGTGGCCAAGCTTGCAGCCGAAGGAATAAAGAAGACTGACCTGACACGCGATGAGTTCCTTAAGCACGCGTGGGCTTGGAAAGAGGAGCACGGAGGCATAATCCTCAAGCAGTTGCGCCGCTTAGGCTGCAGCTGTGACTGGGACCGTACCGCATTCACAATGGATGACCTGCGCTCGGAGAGCGTTATCAAGGTGTTTGTGGATCTCTACAACAAGGGTCTCATATACCGTGGTGTGCGTATGGTGAACTGGGACCCCAAGGCTCAGACCGCTCTGAGTGATGAGGAGGTGGTTTACAAGGAGGAGCACAGCAAGCTGTACTATCTGAAGTACTACGTGGCCGACCAGGAGACCGTTAAGCCTACAGGCACAGAGGGAGAGATTGTACACAAGGATGCTAAGGGCTACTATGCAGTGGTGGCCACCACACGTCCAGAGACCATCATGGGTGATACCGCCATGTGTATCAACCCGGCCGATCCCAAGAACGGTTGGCTCAAGGGCCATAAGGTGATTGTTCCGCTGGTAAACCGCGTGATTCCTGTAATAGAGGATGATTATGTTGACATTGAGTTCGGTACCGGTTGCCTTAAGGTGACTCCCGCTCATGATGTCAATGACTATATGCTGGGTGAAAAGTATAACCTTGAGACTATAGACATATTCAACGATAACGGTACTCTGAGCGAGAAGGCCGGCCTGTACATAGGTATGGACCGCTTTGCCGTGAAGAAGCAGATTGCCGTTGACCTGGATGCCGCCGGCCTTTTAGAGAAGATAGAGGATTATACCAACAAGGTGGGTTACAGCGAGCGTAATCCGGATACCGTGATTGAGCCCAAGCTCTCCATGCAGTGGTTCCTCAAGATGAAGCATTTTGCCGATATGGCCCTGCCTCCTGTTATGAATGATGAGCTCAAGTTCTACCCGCCCAAGTACAAGAACACATACCGCAACTGGCTGGAGAACATCAAGGACTGGTGCATAAGCCGTCAGCTCTGGTGGGGACACCGCATCCCGGCTTACTTCATGCCCAAGGGCGGATTCGTGGTGGCCGAGACAATAGAGAAGGCTGTGGAGCTGGCCCGCACCAAGAGCGGTGACGGTAGCCTTACCGCTGCCGACCTGCGTCAGGATGAGGATGTGCTGGATACATGGTTCAGCTCATGGCTCTGGCCCATCAGCCTGTTTGACGGCATCAACAACCCCGATAATGAGGAGATCAAGTACTACTATCCCACTAATGACCTGGTTACCGGTCCGGATATCATATTCTTCTGGGTGGCCCGTATGATCATGTCGGGTTATGAGTACCGTAAGGATATGCCTTTCCGTAACGTATATTTCACAGGTATAGTACGTGACAAGCTGGGCCGCAAGATGAGCAAGTCACTTGGTAACTCACCCGATCCGATAGGCCTGATAGAGCAGTATGGTGCCGACGGTGTACGTATGGGTCTGATGCTCTCTGCTCCCGCAGGTAACGATATCCCGTTTGATGAGACTATCTGCGAGCAGGGCCGTAACTTCAACAACAAGATATGGAACGCTTTCCGTCTTACACAGACCTGGAGCGTGGCTGATATTGAGCAGCCTGAGAGCGCCAGGGTGGCTGTGGAGTGGTTCCGTAACAAGTTGGTCGATACGGCTGCCGGGATGGATGACCTTATGTCAAAATATCGCATAAGTGAGGCCCTGATGGCTGTCTATAAGCTGTTCTGGGATGAGTTCGCAAGCTGGTACCTTGAGATCAT
This sequence comes from Bacteroidales bacterium UBA1192, assembly GCA_002310175.1. Taxonomy (GTDB): domain Bacteria; phylum Bacteroidota; class Bacteroidia; order Bacteroidales; family Bacteroidaceae; genus Colenecus. Next base: position 5,522 of record DBYG01000061.1, on the reverse strand, counting down.
CAAGCCTGTCTATGGTCAGCCTATTGACTCCAAGACATACGCTGCCACACTGGAGATGTTTGAGCAGCTGCTCATGCTGCTGCATCCCTTCATGCCGTTCATCACAGAGGAACTCTGGCATGCGGTACGCGAGCGTAAGGACGGCGAGAGCATCATGAACCAGAGCATAGTAAGCCTGGTTAAGGGTAAGGCCGATTCCGCTCTGCTCGCCCAGTTTGAGCAGGCCAAGCAGATTGTGACGGAGATTCGTTCGGTGCGCAAGAGCAAGAACATAGGTCCGCGTGAGCCGCTTACAGTCGAGGCAGTGGGGCAGAACCCGCTTGCCGCCCTGAACAGTGTGATTCTCAAGATGGCCGGACTGGAAGATATTGTTGTAGTGGCTGTCAAGAGTGAGGGTACCGCCGCGTTCATGATTGGAACCCAGGAGTATGCAGTACGTCTGGGCGGACTCATTGACGTGGAGGCCGAGCTCAAGAAGATGCAGGCTGAGCTGGAGCATCTGGAGGGATTCCTCAAGGGTGTGAACGCCAAGCTTTCCAATCAGAATTTTGTGGCACACGCACCTGCTGCTGTCGTGGAGAACGAGCGCAAGAAACAGGCCGATGCCACGCAGAAGATAGCAACCATAAAGGAGAGCATGGCCGCTCTAAGAAAGTAAATGGAAGAGAATAAATCAGGAAAGACAGGCTTGGTTATGGCCTTGGCTGCGGTAGCGCTTCTGGCTGCAGTTGTTGTCTGGCTTTTTTTATCTGTCAGGAACAAGGACAGGGAGATAGATGAGATGACCCAACTCTTCGAGATAGAAAAGGAGGAGATGGAGAATGAGTATTCCGGATTCGCCATGCAGTATGATGAGCTTCAGGTGCATCTGTCCAATGATTCGCTGAGACATCAGCTGGAAAGGGAGAAGCTGCGTACGCAGCAGCTGTTGGAGGAGCTTCGTCAAACCAAGGCTACCAATGCTGCTGAGATTACCAGGCTCAAGAAGGAACTGGCCACAGTGCGTGCCGTTATGCGCTCGTATGTGGCTCAGATAGACTCTCTTGATCAGGTCAACAAGCAGCTGGCTCAGGAGAATACCCGCGTCCGCAGGCAGTATCAGGAGCAGACACGGGTGGTGGAGCAGTTGACTGTGGCTAAGGAGAAGGCTGAGGAGAAGGTGGCTCTTGCATCACAGCTTGATGCAGCGGCAATTACTGTTGTTCCGCGTAATAAACGCGGTAAGGAGGAGCATAAGGTCAAGAACGTGACCCAGTTCGTGGTGAATTTCACTATTGTCAAGAACATAACTGTACAGACAGGCGAGAAGATTGTCTATATGCGTCTTACCAAACCTGATGGGGATCCTCTCGTAAAGGATGCAAGCAACACATTCCGTTATGAGAACGTTAACCTTGAGTACTCGGCCAAGAAGTATATAGAATATACCGGTGAGCAGCAGGAAGTAACCATGTACTGGGATGTGGAGGAATACCTCAGCGCTGGTTTATATACAGCTTATCTGTTCGTGGATGGCGTAATGATAGGTGAGCAGAGTGTTACACTTAACTGATTCCGGCAGATGAGCAGTTTCCGTGAACTTGGGGTATCAGGTCCTATACTAAAGGCAATTGAAGAGTTAGGTTTTGAGAGTCCGATGCCCGTTCAGGAGGCGGTTATACCGTATCTTCTGGAAGAGGGCAGCGGCGATGTAGTGGCATTGGCCCAGACCGGAACCGGCAAGACCGCAGCATACGGCATCCCGGTAATCCAGCAGACCGATGTGGATAGCAAGGATGCCCAGTTCCTGATACTGAGCCCCACACGCGAGCTCTGCGTACAGATAGCCAGTGATCTGGCCGATTTCTCACATTACATAGAGGGGCTGCACGTTATCCCTATGTACGGCGGTTCATCGATAGAGAACCAGATACGCAATTTCAAGCGCGGCGCACATGTGATTGTGGCCACTCCGGGCCGTCTGATTGACCTGATGGAGCGCGGCGTGGTCAAGCTGGATACCATCCGCACAGTGATCCTTGATGAGGCCGATGAGATGCTAAACATGGGATTCTCTGAGGATCTTGAAAAGATACTCTCATCCGTTCCCGTGGAGCGCAAGATGCTCATGTTCTCAGCCACCATGAGCAAGGAGATTCAGGCCATATCGCAGAAGTATCTCAACAATGCCCGCGAGATAGTAATAGGTACGCGCAATGAGGGGGCGGAGAATGTGGAGCATGTCTATTACATGGTTCATGCTAAGGATAAGTACCTGGCTCTTAAGCGTATAGTTGACTATTATCCGTCCATATACGCTATCATTTTCTGCCGCACCCGCCTGGAGACGCAGGAGATTGCCGACAAGCTGATGCAGGACGGCTATAATGCCGACTCACTGCACGGAGACCTTTCGCAGGCGCAGCGTGACTTGACGATGAACAAGTTCCGCAAGCGCCAGCTGCAGCTGCTGGTGGCTACCGATGTGGCCGCCCGCGGACTTGATGTGGACAATCTGACCCACGTAATCAATTTCGGTCTGCCCGATGACATTGAGAACTACACCCACCGCAGCGGACGCACCGGACGCGCCGGCAAGAAGGGCGTATCAATATCCATTGTCAATCTGCGTGAGAAGGGTAAGATCCGCTTTATTGAGAAGGCTATAGGCAAGACCTTCGTTCAGGGCGTGATGCCCACAGGCACCCAGATATGCGAGAAGCAGCTCTACAAGGTGATTGACGATCTGGAGCGCATTGAGGTCAATGAGGAGCAGATTGAGAAGTTCCTGCCCGAGATATTCCGCCGTCTGGACTGGATGGATAAGAACGATATCATCAAACGTATCGTGACCCGGGAGTTCGGGCGTTTTGTGCGCTATTATCAGGATGCTCCTGAACTGGAGGAGGTTACACGCAAGGATGCTGATAACGAGAAACGCAAGAAGAAAGACCGCCGCCGTGCGCAGAAGGGTTACACCCGCTTCTTTATAAATATAGGTAAGAAGGATCATGTTCAGCCGGTTCATATAATTGAGATGCTCAACCGTAATGTGGCCGGACGCGTGGATGTGGGCCGCATCGACCTGATGCAGAACTTCTCATTCTTTGAGTGTCCCGAGGAGTTTACCGAGGAGATATTGAATGAAATGGACGGTGTGAACTACAAAGGCCGTCAGGTGCACGTTGAGGTGGCCGAGACCCGCTCTGAGGATGCCGATGAGGCCGATGCCGCACCGGTTCGTGAGCGTAAACCACGTGCGGAGCGTAAACCGCATTACGAAGAGATACCTTCCAGAGAGCGTAAACCTAAAAAGGAGGAGAAGCCCAGTAGGGAAGAAAAACTTCATAGGGAAGATAAGCCCCGTAGGGAGGAAAGGTCTCGTCGTGAGGAGAAACCTGATCGTAAAACATCAAAACGTCAGGATGAACCAGCAGTAAAGAATCGCGGTTCAAAGATAGAGCGCCGCAATCCGCAGCGTGCTCCTCAGGTGCAGATAGCCCAGGACGATGATTTCTGGAATAATTTTGAAAATGAGGACTGGCACCAGTTCTTCCGCAGCGAAGGCACCGGCAAGTCCAGGAAGAAATCATCGTCCCGCAAGGAGAAACCCGCCCGCAAGGAAAAAACCGCTCGTGGGGAAAAGGTCAACGGCCGCAAAGCCGCCCGCACCAAACCCTCCAGGAAATCCCGCCGCTAAATCAAGTGTCAAAAAATTAGACGATTTTAGGGCAGAATCACCGATTCTGTCCTTTTTTCTTGGAGAATGCTGAATGGAGGGGATAATTTTGGGGTGTTAAACATAAACAAATCATTTTACATGTTCCGCCATAATCTTAAAATAGCCCTGCGCAATCTGGCCAAGTACAGGTTGCAGTCAACAGTAGGTGTTCTCTCCGTTGCACTTGGTATGGTTTTCTGCTCGCTTACCTATATCTGGATAAGGTATGAGCACAGTTTTGATGTGTTCCATCGTGATGCCGATGATATATATCTGGTCATGGGCACTAATTCCAATGCTGCCGACCATGAGTATCTTCCTTACACATCATACCCCGAGGGTGAGTATCTGGCCGGAAAATATCCGCAGATAGAGGAGTGGGCCAGATGTGAGATTCCCCAAGACTATAGGATAATGCGTGACGGCAAACCTGAATATACCCTGAAGGGCACTTTAATCGATGAACGTTTCCAGGATTTCTTTGATGTCAATGTGCTGGAAGGGGAGACTAACCTTAATCTTGCCTATTCTGAGGCAGCCATAACCCAAAAGTACGCTGACATCCTCTTTGACGGTGATGCCTTGGGTAAGACTCTTTATACCGACCAGGGACAGATGACCGTAATATCCGTTATAGCCAACCCAACGGAACCTACTTCAATATACTATGATTTCCTTAGAGGCTATGATCTTAACAGATATAACACAAGGTACGTTCTTACTACACTTGACTTTGTGCGGGTAAGCATGGATAATGCAGGCTCCCTGGCCGACATGATTGCCAATGACACCCTTATTACCAATTATAGCAGTACAGATGTGGACGGAGAGGAATTTTCCTGGACAATGGTTGATACCAAAAACTATAAACTGGTGCCCATAACCAAACTGAGACAGGAGGAGGCGCTTGAGGTCATGAACCTTAACATCCGATACATAATTGTGCTGCTTCTGCTGGGAGTGGTTATGATAATCTGCTCGCTCACCAACTATTTCACAATGCTGGTAACCCGTATCGGCATCAGGATGCGTGAGATTTCTCTCAGATATGCAAACGGAGCCACTCCTATGCAGATACTCAGGATGTTCATAGTGGAGATATGGGTGGTGCTGATAGCCGCAATCGTAACCGGAGCCATAATATGCTTATTGTCATTGCCCTACTTTACACAGTTCAGCACAATAGACAAACCTTTTGGTTTCTTTATGGGCGGATACGTTCTCTATGCATTGATTATTGGTGTCATATCGGTCCTGATAGCATCGGTTATAACATCGGTAGTAAGCAAAAGACAGCTCTCCCGGTATCTGGGCCGTTCATTGGGCAGCGGCAGTACTACAGCCGGCTATAAGATGAGCATAGGATTCCAGCTGGCCATAAGCCTGTGCGCCATATTCTGCACGGTTGTAATGCACAGGCAGGTCAACTTTATGATTGGCTCCAGGGATATGGGATACGTAAAGCACAACATAGGTTCCATATATCAATTCGGGCTTAATGAAACCGAGGTAGATGCTGTAAAGCAGCAGCTTAAACAGTTACCCGAGATGGATAAGGTGGTGTATGGCTTTGACTCCTATTTCCAGTACCACCGTAGTTCCGCCATTACCATTGATACTACTTTTGAGAGTATGACTGCCGATCAGGATATCAGCGTTATTTACATTGAAGCTAACCGGGACTATCTTGATATGATAGAGGTTCAGCCCATTGTCGGTGAACTCTTTAGCAGGGAGAATGAGCAGGAGAATGCGGTTGTAATAAGTGAGACTCTTGCCAACCTGCTGGGAGGTGGAGACCGGATTGTTGGCAAAACCATAT
>DBYG01000012.1 GCA_002310175.1 Bacteroidales bacterium UBA1192 | reverse complement strand
CGGAGGAAACTGGCTAAAACATTTATTTTTTTTAGCAGAAAAAGCTTGGCAGAGTCACGTGGAAAGCGGAAATTTGCAGGCGTAAAACTTCAGGGTGGGGTGCAATTCCCCGACCGGCGGTATAGTCCGCGAGCCAAAAGGCCGAACCGTTGCAACTACGGTACCGACAGTGACAGTCTGGATGAGAGAAGAAATTATGAGTATCAAAAGAAACCTGTCAGGCGTGTCCACGCCTGCAAAACCCATTTGTGCCGAGGGCATGAACGGGACTTCCGAGTTCAGTTTTCCGGCTTTTGCCGACAGTTTGTCATCATGCGGACTTATCAGGTTTGCGTGTATGCTGATTTTGTGCCTCACGGTCACGGGGAATGCGGGGGCACAGAATACCACTGCATCCATAAGCGGTTCTGTAAAAGACACTTACGGAGAGCCTCTTCAAGCTGCATCCGTGGTGGTAACCAACAATGAGACAGGTGCTTTCTATGGGGCTGTGGCCAATAAGTTCGGTGTTTTTTCAGTATCAGGTCTCAAGCCCGGCAAGTATCTTGTCACGGTGTCATTCTTAGGGTATCAGGATGTGGCTTATGACAATGTGGTGATTTCAATGGGCAAGGATTACAACTTCAACGTTATCCTTAAGGAGGAGACAAGGAATATTCCTGCGGTTACAATCCGGGGTGAGAGCACACATTTCAATGAAACACGCACGGGACAGACATACAACCTGAACAGGGAAAGTATGGCGCTGCTGCCGTCAGTGAACCGCAGTATGCTGGATTATACGCGTCTGTCCTCATACAGCGGTATGGAGAATGCTATGGCGGGACGTGACGGACGCGGTACGACTCTGACCATTGACGGTGCCGTGATGAACAACAGTTTCGGTCTGTCGGCCGATCTGCCCGGTGCGGGAACTCCTATCTCTATTGACGCTGTGGAGGAGATGCAGGTGGCTATTGCTCCGTATGATGTCCGTCAGAGCAACTTTACAGGCGGGGGGATAAATGTGATTACCAAGTCCGGTACTAACACGCTGAAGGGCACTGCTTACTATTACTTTCACAATGAGCGGATGCGGGGAAACAGGATAGACGGTACGGACCTGGGGGAGAGGGTTAGCAACAGCCATACCACGGTGGGGTTCACTCTGGGAGGTCCTGTGGTTAAGGACAAGCTGTTCTATTTCATCAATGCCGAGTATGTGACTACTCCGGGCCCCATCACTGAGTACAGGCTGTCCCAGGACGGGACAGGCGATGATGCGGGTAAGGTGAGCCGCGTTACTGCAGCGGATATGGATAAGTTTGCCACTGTGCTCAAATCTTTCGGTTATGATGCGGGAGGATATGACCTGACTGACGGTGACCAGACGAATATCAAGGTGCTGGCACGTATTGACTGGAACATAAACAACAACCATAACCTGATGCTGCGTTACAACAGGACAGGCAACAGGCAGTGGAGCACACCGAATGCCAAGAGTACTGTGGGTGCCAAGGCTGCATCGGACCGTATATCAAAGAACTCATACGTGTTCCGGAACAACTGTTACTCCATAAATGACAATGCATGGTCAGCAGTGGCGGAACTGAACAGCCGGCTGAGCGGAAGGATGAGCAATAAGTTCTCAGCAAGCGCATCCGACGTGAGTAACCTGCGCGGGAGTGACTCTGAATGGTTCCCTCATATTGATATACGTAAGGATGGGGATGCGTTCATGAGCGCGGGTTATGAACTCTTTACGAACGGAACAGGAAACTATGTGCGCACATACAATGTGAGTGACCATATCCGCTGGACACTGGCTCACAGCACCGTGACGGCAGGAGTGAGCTATCAGTACCAGAAGGGTGCCACCAACTACCGTATGTACGGTACGGGTTACTACCGTTACAACTCACTGGAGGATTTCATGAACCAGGCTGTTCCGGCTGCTTTCGGTATGACTTATACTTACGACGGGGTGGATGATCCGGCATCCCGTACATCATTCGGGCAGACGGCTGCGTTCCTGCAGGCTGAGTCACACATAACGGATAAGATTACTGTTACTTACGGTTTAAGGGCTGACCATATGCAGTACTATGAGCCGCTCCAGACCAACGAGTCATTCAAGGCTCTTGACTGGACCAGTCACTTCTATTCCACTGAACAGATAACAGGCCCTAAGGCTCCCGTGATAGACAACGGCAGATGGCCTGATGCCAATGTGCAGCTTTCACCGCGCGTAGGGTTCAACTGGGATGTTGATGAGGAGCGCACTCTGACGGTTCACGGTGGTGCGGGTCTGTTCACAGGGAGAATTCCGTTGGTGTTCTTTGCGACAATACCCAACAGCAGCGGCATGCTGCAGAACACGGTGATGTTCTCCAATGCAGGTGACGCTTTCCTGACAGGCCTGCAGAACAACTTCCTTTATACTGAGGCGGACCTGAGGAGTTATGTGCAGCAGCAGGGGTTACCCATGACTGCGAATCCCAATCCTGTGCTGAAGGGTGCGTCAATTACAGGCATTCAGAGTGATTTCAGGCTGCCGCAGGTGTTCAAGAGCTCACTGGCGCTGGATTATGAGCCTGATTTTGTGGCTTTTCCGCTGGCTATATCGATTGAAGGCATATACAACAAGGATATAAATGCGGTATATGTGGAGAACTACAACCAGGTTAACGAAGGTGCTGCAGGACGTTTCAGCGGTGCTGATAACAGGGTGAACTACAATACGGCAGCTCCTGTTCATTCAACCGTGTCCAAGTCAGGCGGCGCCATGGTGATAAGCAATACGGACAAGGGTTACAGCTGGTCATTGGGCGGTACGGTGAAGGCTGAACCTGTTTACGGCCTGAAGGCTGAGATTTCATACTTACACCAGGTATCGATGTCCGTACAGGACATGAGGGGCTCCGCACTGAACTCTGCATGGGGAAACACACCTAACGTAAACAGTCCCAACGAGCTGGTACTCAGACCGTCAAGCTATGTGATTCCCGACAAGCTGTCAGCTATGGCCACATATCGCCTGAGTTACTCCAAGAACAGGTTCATGAGCACTGAGATAGGCCTGTTCTATACGGGCCACACTGCAGGGACGTACAGCTATATTTATACCAATGACATGAACGGTGACGGTATCACCAATGACCTGATGTACATCCCTGCAGATAATGAGGAGGTGCGGTTTGTGGACAACGGGAGTGTCACGGCTGCCGCTCAGCAGCAGGCTTTCCGGGATTTCATCAATCAGGACAGGTATCTGAGCAGCCACAAGGGTGAGTATGCCGAGGCAAATGCGGCCCGTATGCCGTGGCTGAACCGCTTTGATGTGCATCTGGCCCAGAACTTCAACATAGGCGCCCTGAGAGGCTCAAAACGCAATAATGAGACACTCCAGCTGTCACTGGATATCATGAATGCCGGCAATCTGCTCAACAGCAAGTGGGGCGTGATGCGGACACCGGCTGCCTGCAACAACGCGAAACTCCTGGAGTACAAGGGCATCGATGCCGAGGGGTATCCTCAGTTTACAATGGCCACAAATAAAGAAGGCCTCGTTTCCAAGACCTTCGATATGGATAAATCCAACACCAACTGCTGGTATCTCCAGCTGGGCGTAAAGCTGTTTTTCGACTAAAAACGTGCAATTGGGGTCAGGCCCCTTTTGCACGTTTTACAAAAATGTGCAAAAGGGGCCTGACCCCAATTGCACTATATGCAGAGGAGGGCGATGGAGATTGCGGCAAGTATGATGCCGAATACCTGGTGTGGTCTCAGTTTTTCATTGAAAGCAAGCCAGCCTACTATGGCTCCGATGGCCACGATTCCGATGTTGTGTACGGGGAAGAGGAAGGAGGAGTCAATGGTTTTCATGGAGAGCATAAGGGTGTAGGTGCAGAAATAGTTCACAAAACCCAGTACAATGCCTCCTATGACGTTCTTGAGGAGCAGGGGAGAGCGCTTGCCGTCCTGATCCTTCTTGAAGAACGAGTAGATGCACATGAGCATTGCCACGAAGAAGACCGATGCGGTTACGAGTGATATCTCACTGTTGATTACCTGCTCGGAAAGGCCGGCAGCGGTATCGTTTACGGTTACGCGGTGCTGCAGGACCTTGAGGTAGGCGTTGCTGGCTCCGAACATGAGGAATACCGTTACTGGTGCCAGAATGTCCAGCAGGGTGTATTTGTGACCGCTCTCGGGCTTATCCGTCCAGATGGTAAGGGTCATGGCCACGAGCACCAGGCAGATGAGCAGCCATTTGGGCCGGGCACTGCCCTCAATAAGCAGGTATGAGACAATGATGGGGATGACCATAGATGCGCGGCTGCATACGGTCGATATGGCTACGCCTACACGACGGGTGGAGGCGGATAGCATTACCATTCCGGCCATGAAGATGAATCCCAGGATGATTACATCAACCAGCCAATCAGCTTTCAATGGGTTTACAACTGCTTCACCATTCAGTGAGAAGAGCACTCCCAAAATAAAAGCGGTCAGGTAATTAAAGAAGATGGCCTGGTTGGCATCAATATCCTTACGGTGAAAGATCTTGAATACGATGGAGAACATTGCGGTCAGGATGGTCGCAATGATGAGGAACAGAATACCTGTAAATGTCATGTCTATAGTCTTTTATTTGATTAGTCCACGGTTACGTAACATCGCTTCGGTCTTGGGATCGCTGCCACGGAACTGGCGGTACAGTTTCATGAGGTCATCACTGCCACCTTTCTCAAGAATGTTCTGGCGATAACGCCTGCCTGTCTCCTTGTTGAGAAGGCCCTCCTCACGGAAGCACTGGAAAGCGTCGCAGTCCAGGACCTCAGCCCAGAGGTAGCTGTAATAACCTGCACAGTAGTCATTATTGAATATGTGGTTGAAGAATGTGCCGCGGTAACGGTACTCAATCTCGGGTATCATTCCCAGTTTGGCCGATACGGCATCCTCAAACTTCTGGTCATCAAAGTCCGTGTAATCCTTGAGCATGTGGTACTCCATATCCAGCAGGGCGGCTCCTACAAGCTCTACGGTCTCGAATCCGGTGTTGAAGTGTCCGGCATTCTGCATCTTCTCAATCAGAGCGTCGGGGATAGGCTCACCGGTCTTGTAGTGGAATGCATACTGTTTCATAATAGAGGGGTCTATGGCCCAGTGCTCCATAATCTGTGAGCACATCTCGACAAAGTCATTGGGCGTGGCAGTACCGCTTACGGTAGGATAGTGGCACTGAGTGAGCATTCCGTGCAGGGCGTGTCCGAACTCATGGAATACGGTGCGGGCGTCATCGACAGAGAGCAGGCAGGGCAGGGTGTCAGTAGGCAGTGAAAAATTGCATACGTTCACGATGGTAGGACGCTGGCTGCGGCCTGCGTAATTATACTCATCGGTAAAATTGGTCATCCAGGCTCCCTGACGCTTGGTGGGGCGTACGAAGCAGTCAGTATAGAAGTATGCCAGATGGCTGCCGTCAGAATCCAGGCACTCCCATGTCTCCACTGAAGGATTGTAAACGGGCAGGTTTTCCACCTTCTTGAACTTGATGCCAAAAAGGGTTTCGGCCACCATAAATGAGCCTTTACGTACGTTGTCCAGGCTCAGGTATGGCATAATCTGTGACTCATCCAGGTCATATTTTTGCTTGCGGAGCTTCTCAGCGTAATACCACCAGTCCCAGGCTGCCAGCTTGAAACGGCCTCCCTCGGCATCTATTATCTTCTGCATCTCGTCACGCTCGAGTTTGGCCTGTGGGACGGCATATTTCCAGATTTCCATAAGCAGGTCATAGGCTGCCTGTGGGGTCTTGGCCATGCGGTCCACCAGTTTATAATCAGCAAACGTCTCATAGCCAAGCATTTTGGCCATTTCCAGACGCAGGGTTAGCATCTCCTTGACTATGGCTTTGTTGTCATACTGGTTATTGTTGTTGCCGCGGCTGTAGTATGCCTTGTACATCTGCTCACGAAGGTCACGGTCCTGACAGTACTGCAGGAAGGGTATCCAGCAGGGTTTCTGGATGTTGAACGCCCATCCTTCCAGACCCTTGTCCCTGGCGCGTGCGGCGGCAGCCTCCAGCTGATCCTGAGGCAGACCGGCCAGCCGTTTGATGTCCTTCACATTAAGCACGTAACTGTTGGCCTCGTCCAGATTGTTATTGGCAAACTTTACGCGGAGCTCACCAAGGCGGTTCTGGATCTCGACAAAACGGGCTTTTGCCGTGGCATCCAGCAGGGCTCCTCCATTGACAAAACGGCGATAGTATTTCTCCAGTACCTTGGTCTGTTCAGTGGTGAGGCCAATGTTGTCCTTGTTGTCATATAACTGCTTGATCCTTTTGAATATGACATCATTCATGTAAAGATATGAATCGGCATCGGTCTGCATGGGGATGACTTTCTCCTCAGTCTCTTTCATGATGTCATCGGCATCGGTCTCCATCAGGTTGAAGAATACGCCGCTGACCCTTGAGAGCAGGTCACCGCTGGCTTCCAGGGCCTCGATGGTGTTCTCAAACGTGGGAGCGTCAGGGCAGGCCGCCACAGCATCTATATCGGACTTGAACTGACGGAAACCCTCCTCAAAGGCGGGCATATAATCAGTTGACCGGATTTTGTCAAACTCCACAGCGCCATAAGGCAACTGGCTCTCCTGGAAGAACGGATTGTTCTTTGATTCACTGCACGACATAGTCAAGAATACCGTCATTGCGGCTGCTAATAGTTTTGATTTGTTCATTTATCTGTTATTACTGTTTCTTGGCTGGTTTAATCTTTACATAATCACCACAGTATATGGGCATAAGGAAAGTTCCGAAGCATTTCTTGAAGTCATTCAAGCCTTTGTACTTGCCTCTGCGAAGGTAAGGATAGGCTCCTCCTGTCTCAAAGTATCCTGTATGGCCGAAGCTTTCACGAATCAGGCATATCACCTTGAAAAGCAGATACTTATTTATTCCAATCTCTTTCTCGTTTCTGGAATCTCCCCACCAATAGTAGGCGGTTTTGCCATATATCAGGACAGCTACCGTTGCTACAACCTGAGCGGTCTCCTTTTCCTTCAGGAAAAAGACCCGGCAGATGCCTTTGGGTATGAGGTTAAAGAATATATTGTGGTGATATTCATCGGCTATTATGTCTTTTGCGGCACCTGTACGGGTGTAAGTCTCCTTATGCAGGTCAATATAAGTCCGGCAGTCCTCCCGGGTGGATTCAGCTTCAATTATTTCATAACGGCCGGATGCCTCCAACTTTCGTACCGCCTGTCGGGTGGTCTCCTCACAGTCTGCCAGCATACGGTCATCGGGCTTGGACAGGTCAACCACCCATGTGTATCTGATTTTTGGCGTGAAATTAAAGAAAATCAGCGGATTAATACCATCCCTATGATTAAGACGGTCCTGTGTGACGGGAGCCAGTTCTGCACTGAACAGCTTTATGGGATTACTGGCTAAATAATGGTCAATATATTCCTCAAAGCACTCCTTGACCATTCTCCGGTGCTTCTTGACCAGTCCGTCCTTGATGACATATCCCCATCGGCTTTTAAGTTTCTCCCTAAAGAAAGGCAGACCTGTTTTTGAAAGGAATCCGTATTTTGAGGTACGGTGAAGCTGCATGATGAACAGTATATCATCATTGTTATCCTGATCAACAATGGCAAATGACAGATTCAGGTATGAGGCATACCTGTCTATGGCTATGACTTCATACAGGAAATGGGCCCATCCCATTGAGTTGGCAAGGACAAACTCATTCCATTTGACGGAATCAATATCTGTCTGCTGTCTGACTGCACACCGCATCTGTCAGGGTTGTATAAATGTGATGCCAAAGGTACGCAAATGTGAGTTGATAAACAAACAAGTTTGTTTTTACTCTTAAAAGCATTAATTTTGCTGTCTGAAAGAACAGTTTATCAATTATTGAGATGAAAGCATTTAAGATTTTTGCTGCAGCTGTCTCATTGTCAGCAATGTTGGCATGCTCAGGAAACAAGACACAGAAAGCTATGACAGACAGAGAACCGGCAAACATTATGGTGGTGGTGGACCTGCAGAAGGATTTCATTGACGGAAATCTTCCCGCTACCGACGGCACACGAGTCGTGGATCCCATCAAGAGCAAACTCACTGCATTTGACAGGGTATATTTTACACTTGACTGGCATCCATGGAACCACTGCTCATTCAAGGCAAACGGCGGTATATGGCCGCAGCACTGCGTGCGTTACACCGTGGGAGCTGCCTTACCGGACGGCATACTGGATAATCTGAATATAGACAACGTGAGGTTCCTTCCCAAGGGCCAGGCTCAGGACAAGGAGGAGTACGGTCAGTTTGAGAACACCAAGGGTAAAGACCAGGACCTGTTTGTAAAGGGTGACAAGGTGGTGGTATGCGGCATTGCTGCCGAGTACTGCGTGCTGGAGACTCTCAAGAATCTGGTACGTCTGAGCAAGGAGGTGGGTTTTGAGCTTTCCGTTTATCTGGAGGGTGTGGCATCTATTGAGAGTAACGAGCCGCTGGTCACCTACATGAACGAAAACAAGATAAAGATTTATAAATAAAAATGTTATGAAAACCGAGGCACCAATAAAGAGTATGCTTGAGAACGACCTCTACAAGTTCTCCATGTCATACTATTACCAGCGTACTACTCCGGAGGGCGTGGGTACGTTCAGTTTTACTGACCGCAACGGACAGAAGTTTACACAGGAGTTTGTGGAGCTGCTGAAGAAGGAATTCAGGAAACTGTCCGGACTGGCTCTGACGGAGGAGGAGTTCAATTGGTGCCATGAGAATATTTATTTCATTCCGCAGTGCTATTTTGAGTGGCTGATGGGGTTCAGGTTCAATCCTGACATTATCCGTATTTCACTGGATGAGGAGGGTCATCTGCATATTGAGGCCACTGACCTTATCTATAAGGTGACTCTTTACGAGATACCTATCCTGAGCACTGTGTCCGAGGTCTATTACAAGACTTACGAGAAGACGGAGCCGGACTGGGAGTACATAGACCGCCAGCTTGAGAAGAAGGTGGCCATCTCCAACGAGAACAAGCTGAAGTTTGCCAATTTCGGTATGAGGCGCCGTTATTCACATGAGGTGGAGGATCATGTGACGGAGTATCTGGCACGTAACTGCAAGTATTTCATAGGGTCATCCACAGTGTATTTTGCCATGAAATACCAGTCCATACGTCCGGACCTGAAGCCTATAGGCACTATGGCGCATGAGCTGATGATGGCCACAGCCGCATTCATGGGTCCAAAGGAAGCTAACTACTATGTGATGCGCCACTGGGCCGAGATCTACGGCGGTGCCATGGGTACGATGCTGCCGGACTGCTTTACAACCCGCGTGTTCCTGCGTAACTTCTCGCTCGATATGGCCAAGCTTTACGACGGTGTACGTCATGACAGCGGTGATCCGTTCGAGTTCGGTGACAAGATCATTGCCAAATACGAGTCATATCATATTGACCCGATGACAAAGTCAATAGTGTTCAGCGATGCTCTTGACTTTGACCGCGCTCTGGCCATCCAGAAGTACTTTGAGGGCAGGATAAAGGTGTCATTCGGTATAGGAACCAACCTGACGAATGATGTGGGTACGGTGAAGCCGCTGAATATTGTAATGAAGCTCAAGACTTTCCAGGTGAACCCCCGCCAGCACGTATATCGCTGCGTGAAGCTGTCCGACACTCCGGGCAAGGAGCTGGGCGATCCGGATGAGGTCCACTCCTACAAGGTGATATTGGGCTTGATTTAAAAATTGAGAATTGAAAATTGAGAATTGAGAATTGAGATTTGAGATTTGAGAATTGAGAATTGAGAATTGAGAATTGCCATGCGGTGCGTGGCAATTTTTTTACGCAGGTTCTGCGTATTAATTCTCAATTCTCAAATCTCAATTCTCAATTCTCAATTAAATTGTGTATCTTTGCAGCACACTTTAAGGAAAGGTGATGAAAATCAGGGAGGTGATTGATGCCCTTGAGAGATTCGCGCCTCTGCCACTGCAGGATGATTATGATAATTCAGGCCTGCAGGTTGGAACTACAGAGACCGAAGTTTCAGGGGTTTTATTGTGTCTGGACGTGACCCGTCAGGTTGTGGATGAGGCCATGCGTAACGGATGCAACCTGATTGTGTCACACCATCCGCTGCTGTTCCGGCCGCTGAAAAGGCTTACGGATGACAGCATAGGCAGCATTGTGATGGATGCCGTAAAGGCTGGGATCACGATATATGCCAGCCATACGAACCTGGACAATGTGGCCGAAGGGGTGAATATGCGGATAGCCCGGATACTCGGGATTACGGACGTGAAGCCGCTTGACGAACATCCGGACGGAAACGGTGCCGGTATAATAGGTACATTCCCGCAACCGCTTTCCGGACAGGAGTTGCTTGCTTTGATAAAGGAGAGGTTCGGTGTGGCCTGCATCAGGCATAACGGTGAGTTGGGACGTCCTGTCAGGAGGATGGCTCTATGCGGAGGTTCAGGCGCTTTCCTGATAGAGAAGGCTGTGGCTGCAGGTGCAGATGCTTTCATGACAGGCGAGATAGGGTATCACCGTTTCTTCGGATTTGATGGGGTGATAAAGTTGGTGGAGACCGGTCATTATGAGAGCGAACAGTATACAGTGGAGTTGCTGAAGGATATCATTCGCGGCAATTATCCCTCCCTGAAGGTACTGATGACCGGACTTAACACAAATCCGGTGCATTATTTTACGGAATGAAAGATTTGACAAACATATATTATTGACTATGGCAAAAGAGACAAAGAAAGATCCGGCTGAACTGTCGGTGGAAGAGAAACTGACATCACTTTATCAGCTTCAGACGATGCTGAGTGAGATTGACAAGATCAAGACTTTACGCGGAGAGCTCCCGCTGGAGGTCCAGGACCTTGAGGATGAGTTGGCTGGACTGAGCACAAGGATAGAAAAGATTCAGGTGGAGCTGACACAGCTCTCCAAGGGTATTGCTG
This sequence comes from Bacteroidales bacterium UBA1192, assembly GCA_002310175.1. GTDB lineage: Bacteria > Bacteroidota > Bacteroidia > Bacteroidales > Bacteroidaceae > Colenecus. The sequence goes on along the minus strand of DBYG01000012.1, from coordinate 19,646 downwards.
AGAACAAGGTGGCTATGGAGAAGTCCAAGGGCCTGATTGCCAAGTTTACGGAGCAGCAGAACAACGTGCGTAACAACCGTGAGTTTGATTCCCTGAACAAGGAGATTGAGTACGAGACTCTGAATATTGAGCTGGCAGAGAAGCATATCCGTGATTATACTGCTGCCATAAACGCCAAGAATGAGGAGCAGGCCCGCAGTCAGGAGCTGATTGCCGAGAAGCAGCAGGATCTGGAGATCAAGAAGAGCGAGCTTGAGGAGATCATTGAGGAGACACGCCAGGAAGAGGAGAAACTGCGTGAGCGCTGCAAGAACCTGGAGCAGTCTATCGAACCGCGTCTGCTGCAGTCATTCAAGCGTATCCGTAACAATACACGTAATGGTCTGGGCATAGTATATGTTCAGCGTGAGTCATGCGGCGGCTGCTTCAACAAGATTCCGCCTCAGCGTCAGCTTGATATACGTATGCGTAAGAAAATCATTGTTTGCGAGTATTGCGGCCGTATTATTATCGACCCGGAGCTTGCAGGCGTGAAGGAGGAGCACAAGCAGGTGGAAGCCGCTCCCAAGAGGCGTACACGTAAAGCTGCCGCAGAAGAGTAATCCCCCGGTGATACGCGCAGGACATCAGAGTGAGTCATAGGCGGGGATGTCCTGGAGGAAGGTGTAACTGCCGGTGCTGTAGTCCATGCGTATGCAATAATGGGTGAGACCGTTGGTGACTATAAGCCAATCCACCTTTAGGACCAGGTTGTAACAGGATATCTGCTGAAAGACCTTGGGGCTGACGGACACCTCAGGAGCCTTATATTCGACTATGATGCGTGGGGCTCCGCAACGGTCATAAATGACGGAATCACAGCGGCGGCTCATGCCGTTCAGGGTAATAGTCTGCTCATTGGCGATATGGGAGAGCGGAAAGCCTTTATAATGGACAAGATATGATACGAATGCCTGTCTTACATGCTCTTCCGGAGTGAGACGTACCCACTTGTTCCGAACAGGGTCCCAGATGACAGTTTTGTCATCATGCCCGCTTATTTTGGCATCAAACGGAGGCAATTTCAACTGATTCATTATATCTTTGCAATAAGACCTTAACTGCAAGGCAAAGGTAAAGAAACGAATTGAAATGGCAACATCGGGAACAACATATAGGCAGATTCTGGCTGAACTTAAAAAGGGCATTTACAAGCCGGTTTATTATCTTATGGGTGATGAACCGTTTTTCATTGACTCCTTATCGGATTACATAAGGGAGAATGCCCTGCCGGAGGAGGCACGGGATTTCAACCAGCTGGTGCTGTATGGCAGTGAGACCAGTATGAGCGAGGTAATCCAACGCGCCAGAGCATATCCGATGGGGGCAGACAGACAGGTGATAATAGTCAAGGAGGCACAGAATCTGATGAAGAAAGATGCCGAAGGTTCAGGGGCTGCATCACCGTCCGATATCCTTTCCGCATACCTGAAGAAGCCCCAGATGAGCACAGTGCTTGTATTTTGCCACAAGAACGGCACTCTGGACCGCCGTAAGAAAGTGACAGGCGAGATAGAGAGTGCAGGGGTGCTGTTTGAATCCAGGAAGATACGCGAGGATGCCATTCCTTCATTCGTGGAGGAGTTCATGAGTGAGAACGGCATGACGATAACACCGAAGGGTATTTCCATGCTCACAGAGGCTGTAGGGGCTGATTTGAGCAGGATGAACTCAGAGATGAACAAGCTTGTGATAGCCATGCCTCAGGAGAAGACTGAAATAACTCCGGAATTCATTGAGGAGCGGGTGGGAATCAGCAAGGACTTCAATATTTTCGAGTTCAAGGATGCACTTGTAAACAAGGATGTGCTTAAGGCTAACCGTATAGCGGCATACTATGAGAGCAATCCCAAAATGTACCCGATGCAGCTGGTTACAGCCGCTATTTTCCCGTTCTTCGCCAATCTGATGCTGGCATTCTATTCTCCTGATAAGACCGATGCCGGTATAGCTGACCAACTGGGACTAAGGAACGTCTGGGGAGTCAGGGATTATGTTACCGGTATGAAAAACTATACGGCCACACAAGCTATGAATATCATCAGCGCCATCCGTAAGTATGACGCCAAGTCAAAAGGTGTGGACGCAACCGCCAATACGGGTGAGGGACTCCTGAAGGAACTGCTTTATATCATTCTTCACTGATCTTTTCTACATCATTAAATATACAGGCCGGATTTCCGTATGGTTTTCCGGCTTTTTTCCATTTTCCTGAAAATACGTTTTTCCGGACCGTAATAGGAACGGGAGAGAAATATTGAATTCTCAGCGATTAGGATTTCAGGTGCTCATAAGAATGGGAGCAAAAAATGGGATTTAATTATTATTAACTTTTACAATTGTACTATTTCTTAAAGATGGTACAATTGGATTGTCTGTTCAGAGTAGTTATATGGCTGGAATGATAATCCAAATGTATAGCGTTTGACAATTGTAACAAGATGCATAATGCAAGGTGTTTTCTCAGCTATACATTGTTATATATTTATTTTAAATTGTTGTTTTTCAGAGTATATAACTTGTCTGATTTAAACTGTTGGATTAATATGGCCAAAACTGTTATGCAAAAGGGTGATTTTGGGATGCGAAAACTGCGATATTATAAATAATAACTTATTTATCAGATTTTTACTTGTGATTTCTAAACCTGTTTTCATTAGTTGTTTCCTGGTTGGAACGGGTGGTTGAGCTTATGGTTATCCATCTTATGTATTCATGTGTATTTTTACAATTGTAACATCACAATTGTGTTATACATTTGTAATTTTGATTAGACAAAAAGATGTTTTACATTTGTAACAAGTATTGTTTTGATCCATTTTTCATAAGGTATGAGAGACAGAATTGATAATTTGATGGAGATGCTCGGGATGTCGGCCACTCAGTTTGCGCAGACTGTAGGAATCCAGCGCTCAACACTGCAACATATACTTAACGGAAGGAATGAACCCAGCCTGAATGTGGTCAAGAGCATACATGATGCCCTTCCGGATGTTAACCTGGAATGGCTTTTGTACGGTAACGGGAATCCGTTCAAGAGTAATAATAAAGATGTGAACGATGATGATTATCCCCTGTTCAGGAACGTTGAGAATAGCGTATTCCGTACTGATGCCGGTGCGGAAGCTGAATTTTCAAGCCATGAAGCGTCTGGAAAGCCTCTGAAAACGAGGAAAAAGGCTGAAAACAAAACAGTTAACAATGAAATACCGCTCCAGAAAGATGAGCAGCCCATGAGAGTAAAAGAGATTGTGGTTTTCTATGAGGACGGAACATACCAAAAATTTTCCCCATCTCAATTAAAAAAATAATACTGTTTTTTTGTTTTTTTAAAGAATAGGAGTTAAGTTTGCTTCCAGAAACAATAAACAAATCTTACTTATGAAAAGATATTTCTTAATCATTGCTTTGTCACTCATTGTTTTGAGTGGTTGCAAGACCAGCAAAAATGCTACAGATAACAGTCAGAAAGAGATTTGGCAGACTATTCTTGTCAAGCAGCTTGACGCAACGGTTGAAAATGAGATTATAACTGCCAAATACAACAACGGTACCACTTTATATTATAGGATTCTGGATAATTTCGGCAATGTGGCCCTTACATGGGACCGCACCGGTGGCCGCAAGAGTCCTGATGAGGGCTACAGCGCATATAAGGGCGACATTGACATCCCGTCATTCGTGGTTTCAGGTGCCAATGAGGAGTTTATGTTCAGGGTTGTGGAGATTGATGACAATGCTTTCAAGGGCTGCACCAACGTGACATCGATCAACATCCCCTATAGCATTAACCGTATTTTGAACAACGCTTTCAGCGGATGCTCTTCACTCACAAAGATTTCCGTTAACCAGAACAATCCCGTATATATGGATGTGGACGGTATCCTGTTCAGCAAGGACAACAAGATGCTCATCAAGTATCCCGCCAAGAGGAATATTGTGGAGTATATCATTAATGAGGAGGTGTCATTCATCTGCCCGGAGGCTTTCCAGGACTGCGCTTACTTGAAGAAACTGACTGTAGGTAATTTCGTTACAGCTATCAGTGACTATGCTTTCAAGAACTGCAAGGCTCTGGAGGAGGTTACGCTGGGTGGTAACGTGAGAATCATAGGCGTGGAGTCATTCTTCGGATGTGAAAAGCTGGCTACTATAAACTCACGCGGTATTTTCCCGCCGCATAACTGCCCGACTGTGTTCGAGGATGCAACCAAGCAGAACTGCAAGGTGTATGTCCCGAAGGGCCAGCTCTTCAACTACAAGAGGCGTCTTGAGTGGGGCGAATTCAAGAACATGGTTGAATTCTGATCCGGATTGATCTTGCCGATTGGATAACAGGAATGTCAGGACCTGCGTAAGCCCATAACGGAGTACGCAGGTCTTGTTTTTTTGTATTCATAATCCAATTCTCAATTTAATAAGTTACCTTCGCATAACAATATGTCAAGTATGAAGAAATACCAGTTGGACCTTGAGGTGGAGGACAACCGTATGGTGGGGCCGGGTGTGACTCTGCTCACTCTACGTAACGATAAGGGGCTTCCGGATATGGTGGGAGGACAGTTTGCCGAGATTCAGGTGCCGTCGGCAAGGGTGCTTTTACGCAGGCCTGTCTCAATACATTCTATTGATAAAGAGAAGAGTACCGTAGAATTCCTGATACAGGTCGTGGGTGAGGGTACTGCGTCACTCGCCGCCCTTAAGGTTGGTGATACGGTCAATGTGGTGCTTCCTCTGGGCAACGGTTTCAGCTACAGGAGCACCCATGTGGCACGTCCGCTGCTGATTGGCGGCGGAGTGGGTGTGGCTCCGCTGCTGTTTCTCGGGCAGGAGCTTGCGGCTCATGGCATAAGGCCTGTTTTCCTGTTTGGAGGACGTAATGAGGAGCTGATACTGCGCAAGGAGGAGTTCATGAAATACGGCAGTCTGTTCATGACTACCGAGGATGGTTCAGCCGGGGAGAAGGGATTTGTGACTGATCACAGCCTGTTGCTTGACAGTGAGTCATTTGACAGGATATATGCCTGTGGTCCCACGCCTATGCTCAAGGCTGTGGCGCATTGGGCCCGGGAGCATGAGACGGCTTGCGAGGTGTCACTGGAGCATCGTATGGCGTGTGGTATAGGCGCATGTCTGTGTTGTGTGGAGGATACTGCCGACAGCGGTAATGTGTGTGTTTGTAAGGAGGGTCCGGTTTTCAATATTGACAGACTGAAATGGTTCAACTGAATACTAAGATAGGCTCGCTGGAGCTCAAGAACCCGGTGATGACAGCATCGGGCACATTCGGGTATGGTTCCGAATATGCTGATTTCATGGATATAAGCCGTCTGGGTGCCATCATAGTGAAGGGTACGACACTTAATCCCCGACAGGGTAATCCTTATCCCCGTATGGCCGAGACTCCGTCCGGTATGCTGAATGCGGTGGGATTACAGAACAAGGGTGTGGACCATTTTGTGGACCATATCTATCCGGAGGTTAGAAAAATACAGACAAATATCATTGTGAACGTATCAGGGTCCTGTATTGATGACTATGTTCAGACAGCCTGTATAATCAACACCCTTGATGATATTCCGGCAATAGAGCTTAATATATCCTGTCCCAATGTGAAGCAGGGAGGGATGGCTTTCGGAGTTAATCCGGATAGCGCGGCCCAGGTTGTGGAAGCCGTGCGTAAGGCATATGATAAGACTCTGATTGTAAAGCTTTCACCTAATGTTACTGATATTACTGAGATAGCGCGTGCCGTGGAGGGTGCGGGTGCTGACAGCGTGTCGCTCATAAACACTATGCTGGGTATGGCCATTGATGCCGAGAAGCGGAAACCGATTCTTTCCACCATTACAGGCGGAATGAGCGGTCCTGCGGTGAAACCGGTGGCCCTGCGTATGGTGTGGCAGACGGCTAAGGTGGTAAAAATTCCTGTCATAGGACTGGGTGGTATCTGCTCCGCTACCGATGCAGTCGAGTTCTTGCTTGCGGGCGCATCGGCCGTACAGATCGGCACGGCCAACTTCATAGATCCCTCCATCTCCGGGAAAGTCATTGACGGCATTCAGGAATACCTTGAACGTCATAACTTCACCTCCGTTCAAGAAATAATCGGAGCTTTAGAATAACTATTTTGGGGAACTTTTGGGTTATTAGCGTCAAAACTACGCGCTTTGCGCTATCCCTCCCACGCCTTCAGCGCGGGCCCCTCCCATTCACAGAGACATGGGCGTCTATGGTTTTGCCTGCTAACAACCCAAAAGTTCTGCTCGCTTAGCAGGGTTACTGCAAGAGGTCTGGCCTTAACTTTCTGGTTCGCTCCAGGGATTGCTGGAATTCCCAGTCGTCTATCAGGGCTTGATTTCCGGACAGGAGGACGTCGGGGACGCGCCAGCCTTTGTAGTCGGCCGGGCGGGTATAGACTGGCGGGGCCAGGAGGTTGTCCTGGAAGCTGTCGGAGAGGGCGGACTGCTCATCGGACAATACTCCGGGTATGAGGCGGACGATGCTGTCGGTCATTACTGCGGCGGCCAGTTCTCCTCCGGTGAGGACGTAGTCACCGATGCTTATCTCACGGGTTATCAGATGCTCGCGGATGCGGTAGTCTATTCCTTTGTAGTGACCGCACAGGATGATTATGTTGTTTAGAAGCGAGAGGCTGTTGGCGGTTTTCTGGTTGAACTGCTCTCCGTCAGGGGATGTGTATATTACATCATCGTAATCCCGCTGTGACTTGAGGTCGGTTATTAGGCGGTCTATGGGTTCTATCTTCATTACAAGGCCGGCACAGCCTCCAAAGGGATAGTCATCGGTCTTGTGGTGCTTATCGGTGGTGTAGTCCCTTATGTCATGCAGATGAATCTCGGCAAGACCGGCTTTCTGGGCACGTGCCATCATTGAGCAGTTAAAGAAACCCTCAAGCATATCGGGGAATACGGTAAGTATGTCTATACGCATAAATATGTACTCTAAACGCCTGCAAAATTACAAAATTATGCGTAAATTCGCGGTCTGAAAACAACTCTTTCAGGGATATCCCAAAATGAGCGAAAAGGAACGGATATTGGAGCTACGCGAACTGCTGCACAAGTACAATAACCTGTATTATGTGCAGAACGCTCCCGTTATCTCCGATATGGAGTTCGACAAGCTTATGCATGAGCTCATAGACCTGGAAGAGCGTCATCCTGAACTTTACGACCAGAATTCACCCACGCAACGTGTGGGCAGTGACCTGAGCAGGGGTTTTGAGCAGGCCGAGCACCGTTATCCGATGCTCTCTCTGGACAACACGTACAGCGAGCAGGAGGTGCAGGATTTCTTCCAGCGTGTGAGCGGACTCCTGAACGAGCCGTTCGAGATTTGCTGTGAGCTCAAGTATGACGGTCTTTCCATTTCACTCATATATGAGGAGGGTAAGCTGGTTCAGGCTGTCACGCGCGGTGACGGAGTCAAGGGTGATATTGTGACTGATAACGTGCGCACCATAAGGTCTGTTCCGCTGGTGCTCCAGAAGGGGGACTGGCCCCGCAGCTTTGAGATACGCGGGGAGGTGCTGATGCCCTGGACATCGTTCGAGAAGCTGAATACGGAGCGTGAAGAGCAGGAGGAACCGCTGTTTGCCAATCCCAGGAATGCGGCATCGGGCACACTGAAGCTGCAGAATCCGCAGGAGGTGGCCCGCAGGCAGCTGGATTCATACCTGTATTATCTGCTGGGTGAGCAATTGCCCTGTGACGGCCATTATGAGAACATGATGGAGGCACAGAGATGGGGGTTCAAGGTGTCGGACCACATGAAGAAATGCACCACAATTGATGAGGTGCTTGACTATATAAACTATTGGGATACGGAACGCAGGAACCTGCCTGTGGCTACTGACGGTATAGTTCTCAAGGTGAATTCCCTGAGACAGCAGCGTAACCTGGGGTTCAAGGCCAAGTCACCGCGCTGGGCCATTGCGTACAAGTTCCAGGCAGAGAGGCAGCTCACACGGCTGAACAGCGTGTCGTTCCAGGTGGGACGTACCGGAGCTGTGACACCGGTGGCAAATCTTGATCCTGTCCAGTTGTCCGGTACTATAGTAAAGCGCGCCACTCTGCATAATGCCGATATAATAAAGGGGCTGGACCTGCATATAGGCGATATGGTATATGTGGAGAAGGGGGGTGAGATTATTCCCAAGATTACTGCCGTGGACCTGGATTCACGCTCCCTGCTGATGGGGGATCCCGTGCAGTTTGCACAGGTGTGTCCCGAATGCGGCACTAAACTGATACGTTATGAGGGTGAGGCTGCGTTTTACTGCCCTAACTCTATAAGCTGTCCGCCGCAGATTAAGGGGCGGATAGAGCATTTTGTGAGCCGTAAGGCCATGAATATAGACGGTCTGGGTACGGAGACGATAGATCAGTTCTATCAGGCTGGACTCATAAGGGACATAGCTGACCTATATACGCTAAAGGCCATAGATATATGCAGGCTGGAGGGTATGGGGGAGAAATCAGCCGTGAATATAGTACGCGGGATAGAGAATTCCCGCAGCGTGCCGTTTGAAAGGGTGCTATTCGCCATAGGGATACGTTTTGTGGGAGAGACAGTGGCCAAGATACTGGCCCGTGCGTTCAAGTCCATGGAGGCTTTGGAGAACGCTACTGTTGAGGAGCTTACGGCGGTCAATGAGATAGGCGGCAAGATAGCCCAGTGCATTGTGACGTTTTTCCGTGATGAGCGCAGCAGGGAGCTGGTGAGCCGCCTGAGGGAGTACGGACTCCGGATGGAGGTGACGGAACAGGCGGGGATGAACGGAAGTGATGTACTGGCCGGAAAGACTATAGTGATAAGCGGTGTGTTCAACCACCATTCACGTGATGAGTACAAGGAGCTGATAGAGCGTCACGGAGGCAAGAACTCGGGCAGCATATCGGCCAAGACATCATTCGTACTGGCTGGGGACAACATGGGTCCGGCCAAACGGGAGAAGGCTCAGAGCCTTGGCGTGAAGCTGATGAGTGAGAGTGAGTTTCTGGAATTGATTAATGAAAAACCAACAATAATAACCAATGAATTGTCATTACCCTTTTAAGGGACTGGGTGTTGCGCTGGTGACACCATTCAAGCAGGACGGTCAGATAGACTATGACGCTCTGGCCGGAATCGTGGAAAACCTCATAGCAGGCGGTACGGATTTCCTATGCGTGCTCGGTACTACTGCCGAGACTCCTACGCTCTCATCCGATGAACGCCTCTCGGTGACCAGGTTTGTGATAAGACAGGTGAAGGGACGCATCCCCCTGATGGTGGGATGCAGCAGCAACTGCACGGCCACTGTAGTGGAACAGATAAAGCTCTATCAGACGGACGGGATAGACGGGATACTGAGTGCGGTTCCGTATTACAACAAACCTTCACAGGAGGGTATATACAGGCATTTCCGTGAGATAGCCAAAGCATCGGCAAAACCGTTGATACTATATAATGTTCCCGGACGTACGGGCGTGAACATGACGGTGGAGACTACACTGCGTATTGCACGGGAGTTTCCCAATGTGATAGGGGTGAAGGAGGCATCCGGCAAGATTGACCAGATAGAGCAGCTGATAGATGGCGCTCCCGATACGTTCCGGGTGATAGTAGGTGATGACAGCCTGGCACTGGAGACCATCAGGAAAGGTGCTGCCGGAGTGATATCAGTGATTGGCAACGCCATACCTGCCACATACGGAAGGCTGGTGCACCTCACTATGGAGGGACGGTTTGATGAAGCTGAGGCTATCCAGAAGCGTCTGATGCCGCTTTACGGGCTTATGTTCAAGGAGGGTAACCCGTGCGGGGTGAAGGCAGTGATGTCAGACCGCAATATGCTTGAAAACGTGATGCGCCTGCCGCTTGTGCCGGTTAGCGATGCTCTGCACAGTGAGATTATTGAAGGATTTGCGGGAATAGAGGGATGAGATACAGGCTGGTTCTGATAGGGTTGTTGACAGCGGGGCTATGCTCATGCGGGCACAAGAGTGTCCGTGACATCCCTGTGGAAGAACCTACGGCCGAATCCGCTCCCGTACGTGATATCCGGTGGGGGATATGCGTGGACAGCCTCGATATCACGGACAGCGTGATAGGACGTAACGAGCTGCTCTCAACTATCCTGACCAGGAACGGCGTTTCCCTGCAGACGGTGCATCAAGTGGACCAGGCATCGCAGGAGACATGGAGCGTGAGGAAGATACAGGCAGGTAAGCCGTATCATATAGTGCGGGACAGGGACTCACTGTCCACCGCACGTTATTTCGTATATGATATCAACAAGACTGATTATGTGGTCTATTCTCTGACGGACAGCATATACAGCTATACCGGTTCCATACCCACTGACACAGTCCTGAATTTTGTGAGCGGCAGCATTCAGTCATCGCTCTGGAACGCCATGATAGATAAGGGCGCTGACCCTGAGCTTGCGGGTATGCTGTCCGATGTATATTCATGGACGATAGATTTCTTCGGGATACAGAAGAATGACTCTTTCAGCGTATATTATGAGGAGGTATATGCCGACAGCGTCAGAGTGGGCAACGGTAATATTCTGGCAAGCAATTTTATAACCGGGGGCAGTAACCACTACGCGTTCCGCTACACTTATGAGGATGAACGTGGCGAGTATTTTGACGAAAAGGGGACGAGCCTGCGCCGTGCCTTCCTAAAGGCTCCTCTCAATTATTCCAGGATAAGCTCCCGGTTCTCCAATGCACGCGTACATCCCATAACCAAGGTGGTACGCGCACATCATGGTGTGGATTATGCCGCTCCCTCCGGCACTCCCGTATATTCAGTGGGTGACGGAGTGGTCATAACCAAGGGCTGGGACAGCAAGGGTGGCGGAAACTATCTGAAGATAAAGCATAACTCAACATATACTACCGAGTATATGCACTTACGCGGATTTGCCAGCGGCATAAACCAGGGGACACATGTGACACAGGGACAGCTGATAGGTTACGTGGGTGCCACGGGTATGGCCACAGGCCCGCATCTGGACTATCGTGTGTTCAAGGACGGCACAGCCATAGACCCGCTCAGAATGGACCTTCCCGCTGTGGAACCCATCAAGCCTGAGGATATGCCTGAGTTTATCCGTGCCGTGAGCGGATATATGAAGATGGTGGGACTGTCCGTTCCTGATACCGTTATTGTGACCGCTGATCCGACGGATTCAATAAACAGCCTGCAGTAGGGATGATAAGAAACGTGATATTCGATTACGGTAACGTTCTGGTGGACTGGAACCCGAAGTACCTGTTCCTGCCCGTATTCAATGGCGATGAGGAGAAATGCCGGTATTTTACCGAGAATGTTTGTAACCGTGAATGGTTCACCCGCATGGACAGGGGTGAGAGCATGGACGTGTGTGTGGCTGAGCTTCAGGATGCTTTCCCTGAGTATGCCGATACTGTGGCTTTGTTCCGTGACCGCTGGTTTGATATGTGCCGCGGTGATATCCCGGGCATGTACGAGCTTATTCAGGAGCTTAAACGTGACGGAGTGGGGGTGTATGGTCTGACCAACTGGCCCGCAGCTACATTTGCTGAGGCCCGCCGCCGTTTCAGGACAATGGCCAGCATAGACAGCTATGTGGTTTCCAGTTCGGTCAAACTGGTCAAACCGGATCCGGCCGTATATAATCTGTTGTTGTCCAAATTCAATCTCAATGCGGAGGAGTGTGTTTTCATTGATGACCGCACTGATAATGTCTGTGCCGCGATTGCTGTAGGGATGAAGGGAATAGTATTCCCCGGGGATGCTGACCAATTGTCAATTATTCTTACCGAATTGTTACATTCGGATAAAAATTTGTAATAAAAAACGTCCTTTTTGTTTGTTCCATATTGACTTTTTGTTCATAAATTTGCAGCACAAACAACGGAAACATGATAATGAACATTTCATTCTGGTGGTGGCAGAACTCAGGATACATAAAATCGTGAGGTAGAAGCCATATATCCATAAATGAACATAATACAAAGGCTCTTCGTTACTCACGAAGGGCCTTTTTTAGTTCCAACAATTCAAATTAAAAACAATGAATACTTATCAGATTGACAGTAACGGTTACTACGGAGAGTTTGGAGGCGCTTACATCCCCGAGATTCTCTACAAGACCGTGGAGACGCTGAAAGAGAGCTACCTACCCATTATTGAGAGCCAGGAGTTCAAGAAAGAGTACCATGCACTGCTGCGTGATTATGTAGGCCGTCCAAGCCCGCTGTATTACGCATCACGCATGAGCCAAAAGTACGGCTGCAAGCTGTACCTGAAGCGTGAGGACCTGAACCACACCGGTGCCCACAAGATAAACAACTCCATAGGGCAGATCCTGCTGGCCAAGCGTATGGGCAAGACCCGCATCATTGCCGAGACCGGTGCCGGGCAGCATGGTGTGGCCACAGCAACCGTATGTGCGCTTATGAATATGCCCTGCAGGGTTTATATGGGTGCGCTGGATGTGGAGCGCCAGGCAGTGAATGTGGAGCGTATGCGTATGCTCGGGGCTGAGGTGATGCCGGTTCACAGCGGCAACAAGACACTCAAGGACGCCACCAATGAGGCTATCCGTGACTGGTGCTGTCATCCTGCAGATACTTTCTATATAATAGGAAGCACGGTAGGTCCGCATCCTTATCCCGATATGGTGGCCAGACTGCAGAGCGTGATATCGGCCGAGATTAAGGAGCAGCTGATGGAGAAAGAGGGCCGTGATTATCCCGATTACCTGATGGCCTGCGTAGGCGGTGGCAGTAACGCTGCAGGAACGATATATCATTACATTGATGATGAGCGCGTTAAACTGGTGCTTGGTGAGGCCGGAGGAATGGGTATGGATACCCCGCAGACAGCTGCATCGATGGAGATAGGGACCCCGGGAATATTACACGGAAGCCGTATCATGGTTATGCAGACTCCTGACGGCCAGATAATAGAGCCCTATTCCATATCGGCAGGACTGGATTATCCGGGAACAGGCCCCATTCACTGTAACCTTTATAAGACGGGACGCGCACAGGTGATGGCCATAAACGACAGCGAGGCCCTTCAGGCCGCCTTTGAGCTGACCAGACTGGAAGGTATCATCCCGGCACTTGAAAGCAGCCACGCGCTGGCCATGCTGCCCAAGATGAAGTTCCAAAAGGATGATGTAGTGGTGCTTACGGTGAGCGGGCGCGGTGACAAGGACCTTAACACATACCTCAAACATAAAGATGAGATTGACTATGAAGCAATTTAATTACCATACGGCAAGCCGGAAGGTGGCCGGTGACCTGCTGACACCTGTTACGGCATATCTTAACGTACGAGACCTTTACTCACAGAGCGTACTTATGGAGAGCTCAGACTATCACGGTGTTGAGAACTCCAAATCATTCATCGCCATCAACCCGGTTGCGACTGTAAGCATAGCACATGGGACAGGATTTATGCTGTTCCCTGACGGGAGCACGCAGGAGAAGACCATAGGTCCTGATTATGATGCCGCCAGACTGATAAATGATTTCCTGAGCCGTTTCAGCATAGAGGGTGAGGGCTGTAACTACTGCGGTCTGTACGGATTCACCACGTTCAACGCCGTACGTTACTTTGAGAACATAAGCATCAAGGACGAGACACAGAGGGAGAACGATGCTGCCGACATGCAGTACACGCTGTTCAAGAAAATTGCTGTGTTTGACCATTTCAGCAATGAGCTGACTCTTACGGAGCTGCTTGCCGATGGAGAGACTGACTCTCTGGACAAGTTTGAGCACAGCCTGAGCGCACCCATGTACCATACGTTCGGTTTCCGGGCTGTAGGAGAGTGTACCAGCACGCTCACGGATGATGAGCACCGTGAGAACATACGCCGCGGAATAGCTCACTGCAAACGCGGCGACGTGTTTCAGATAGTATTGTCACGCCGTTTCAGACAGGCATATTCAGGTGATGATTTCCAGCTTTACCGCGCACTCAGGAGCATCAACCCCAGTCCGTATCTGTTTTATTTTGATTTTGGAGGGTTCCGTATATTCGGCTCAAGTCCCGAGACACACTGCCGCATACAGGGCCGTCATGCATACATAGACCCTATTGCCGGTACAACCAGGCGTACCGGCAATGCGGAACAGGACCGTGAGAATGCCCTCTACCTTAAGAATGATCCCAAGGAGAATGCCGAGCATGTGATGCTGGTGGATCTGGCCCGTAATGACCTGAGCCGTAACTGTCATGACGTACATGTTGACTTCTATAAGGATATGCAGTACTACAGCCATGTGATACACCTGGTGAGCCGCGTATCGGGAGAGTTGGACAGTGATGCCGATCCTGTAAGGGCGTTCATTGACACTTTCCCGGCCGGCACGCTGAGCGGTGCGCCCAAGGTTCGTGCCATGCAGCTCATAAGCCAGTATGAGCCGCATAACCGCGGCGCATACGGAGGCTGCATAGGGTTCATAGGGCTCAACGGTGAGCTGAACCAGGCCATCACCATACGCACCTTTGTAAGCCGCAACGGTGAGCTCTGGTTCCAGGCCGGTGGCGGGATAGTGGCCAAGAGTGACGTGGAGTATGAATTACAGGAGGTTAACAACAAGCTGGGCGCACTGCGCAAGGCTATCTTAATGGCAGAGCAGTTATGATAAAGACCGTAATAATAGATAATTATGACTCATTCACATATAATCTGAGCCATCTCCTTAAGGAGCTTGGAGCAAGTGTGACTGTAGTACGTAACGACAAGTTCCTGATTGAGGAGCTGGAGCAGTATGACAGGATTGTACTCTCTCCGGGCCCAGGAATACCGAGCGAGGCAGGACTTATGCCTCAGGTTATCAAATCATACGCCGGACGCAAGCCTATCTTAGGTATCTGTCTGGGGCATCAGGCCATAGGTGAGGCTTTCGGAGCCAGACTGCTCAATATAGGAAACGTGGTTCATGGAGTTGCTACACCGGTACTTATCACGGCTCAGGATTACCTTTTCAATGGCCTGCCGGCAGAGTTTGAGGTAGGGCGTTACCACTCGTGGGTGGTCGATGACAAGGATCTGCCTGAATGCATAGAGGTGACAGGCCGCAGCGATGACGGCTATATCATGTCACTCAGACACCGTGAATATGATATACGGGGAATACAATATCACCCTGAGAGCGTACTGACTCCACAGGGAAAGACTATAATCAATAACTGGTTGAATAATAAATAAAAACATAAAAAAATATGAAACAGTACCTTTTAAAACTGATTGACGGTGTCACACTGACACAGGATGAGGCGCACGCCATTATGCTGACAATTATTGACGGCAAGTACAATGAACAGCAGATAGCCGCTCTGCTGATGGCTATCCAGACCAGAGGAGTGACTGTGGATGAACTGTTGGGGTTCCGTCAGGGACTGCTTGAGACAGGCAAGCATATTGACCTGGATTCAGAGAACACGCTTGACATAGTGGGTACAGGCGGTGACGGCAAGAACACCTTCAATATAAGCACATGCTCAGCATTTGTGATAGCAGGTGCCGGATATAAGGTTACCAAGCACGGTAACAGCGGCAGCAGCAGCGTGAGCGGTGCCAGTAATGTACTCCAGGAGCATGGAGTGAAGTTCACTGATGATAAGGACAAACTGCGCCGTTCCCTTGACGAATCAGGTGTGTGTTATTTCCATGCGCCTCTATTCGCTTACGGAATGAAATCAGTGGGACCTACCCGTAAGGCTTTGGGCATACCCACATGCTTCAATCTGCTGGGACCGCTTGTGAATCCGTGTCATCCCAAGAACTCACTGCACGGAACGGCCACACAAGCTCAGCTGAGGCTTTATGTGAATATCCATCAGCGTATAGGTGACAATTTCGGAGTCATCACGAGTTATGACGGTTATGACGAGATTTCACTGACGAGCGGATTCAAGGTGGTGACCAATTACTATGAGAAGGTGTTCACTCCCAAGGATATGGGGCTGGATTATGTGATGCCTGAAGATATTTTCGGAGGTTACTCGATATCCGATGCCAAGACAGTATTCGATAATGTGCTGGAGGGGAAGGCCACTGATGCACAGAAGAACGTGATAATAGCCAACGCTGCCTGCGGAATAGGCATTATGGACCGTAACATGAGCGTAGAGGACAGTGTGGCTATGGCGCGTGAATCAATAAACAGCGGTCGTGCGCTTAAGGCTTTCCGAAAATTCGTAGAGATTAACCAATGACCGATATACTGCAGGAGATAGTGGCCCATAAGCGGGTTGAGCTGGAGCGGCAGAAACAGCTGGTCCCGCCACGTGAGCTCTATGCCCGCGTGGAGCGCCTTATGGCCGATGGCATAGCGGAACGGAGCATGAGCCGCGCGCTGGCCGCCAGTCCATACGGCATCATAGCGGAGTTCAAGCGCAAGAGCCCATCAAAAGGCTGGATACATGAAAACGCCCGGCCTGTGGATGTGGTGCCCAGGTACGCAGAGGGTGGGGCATCGGCCCTGAGCATACTTACTGACAATGAATATTTTGGAGGGAGGCTTGATTTCATACCTCAGGTGCGTGCTACGGTTGGAATACCCATACTGCGTAAGGAGTTCATAATTGATGAGTATCAGCTGTTTGAGGCCAGGGAGGCAGGTGCTGATGCCGTATTGCTGATAGCTGCTGACCTGAGCCGCGAGGAATGCTGCACTCTGACCCGTACTGCACATGACCTTAAACTTGAGGTCCTGCTGGAGATGCACGGCGAGCGTGAACTTGACTACCTGGAATGTGATCCCGATATGGCGGGCATAAACAACCGCAATTTAGGCACTTTCAGGACTGATGTGGCCAACTCATTCCGTCTGGCTGAGAAAATGGCTACAGAGGCCGTAAAAGTGAGCGAGAGCGGCATAAGCAACCCTGATACGGTCAGGCAGCTCCGTGAGGCAGGATTCCGCGGATTCCTTATGGGGGAGTGTTTCATGAAAGAACAGGACCCGGGCGCGGCTCTGAAAAGATTCATTGAAGCGATATGATAATCAAGGTATGCGGGATGCGTGAGAGCTTGAATATCAGGGAGGTGGAGAGCCTACGCCCTGATATGATGGGATTCATGTTCTGGAACGGCAGCAAACGTTACGTGAGCCAAAAGCCGGATTATCTGCCGGATGTTTGCAGAGTGGGGGTCTTTGTCAACCCTGCCGCTGAGGATGTGATTGAAAAAGCCCGCGTGTTTGGGCTCAACCGCATACAGCTGCACGGAACCGAGACTCCGGAACTGTGCAGCGCCATCCATAAGGCCACGGGACTGCCCATAATGAAAGCCGTTCAGATAGAATCTGCCGATGATTTTATGCAATGCAGCGCATTTGAGCGTGCTGACGGCGTAGATATGTTCCTGTTTGACACCAAGAGCAGTGGATGGGGCGGCAGCGGCCAGAATTTTGACTGGAGCCTGACAGACAGCTATATCGGAAGCAAACCGTTCCTGCTGGCAGGCGGAATAGGTCCGGGTATGGAGGATGGTGTTGCATGCGTCAGTCACCCGCAGTTTGCAGGCATTGACCTGAACAGCCGTTTTGAAAGTGAACCCGGCTTGAAAGAGATTCCAAAACTGAGTGTATTTATCAATAACATACGTAATTATGAACAGAATTAATAAGTTGTTCGCAGAGAAGAAACAAGGCATACTTTCACTATATTTCTGTGCCGGACACCCCACGCTTGACAGTACCGCACAGATAATCCGCACCCTGGAACAGAAAGGCGTGGATATGATTGAAGTGGGAATACCGTTCAGCGACCCAATGGCCGACGGTCCCGTAATCCAGGACGCCGCCACCAAGGCTCTGCGCAACGGAATGACTCTCAGACTGCTGTTTGAGCAGCTTTCCGATATCATCCGTAAGGACGTAAAGATGCCGCTGGTCCTGATGGGCTACCTTAATCCCATTTACCAGTATGGATTTGATGCGTTCTTTAAGAGGTGCAGCGAGACCGGTATAGACGGCGTAATCATTCCCGACCTGCCGTTCAACGACTATCTGAGCCAGGTAAAGCCTGTGGCCGATAAGTACGACGTGCGTATCATCATGCTCATAACACCTGAGACCAGCGACGAGCGCATCCGTTTCATAGATGACAATACCGACGGATTCATCTATATGGTGAGCAGCGCCGCCACAACCGGTGCCCAGAAGGAGTTTGACCTCAAGAAACAGGAGTATTTCAACCACGTGAACGGAATGGGACTCAGGCATCCGCGCATGATAGGATTCGGAATAAGTAACAAGCAGACCCTGGAGAGCGCCCGGGCCAATGCCGCAGGATGCATAATAGGCAGTAAGTTCGTGCAGTTGCTGGAGGAGTTTGGTGATGCAAATCAGGCATTTGACTCACTGATGACAGCCTTAGACGAATAGTAGCATAGGGCAGAAAGGACGTTTCACCAGTACTCTATGCTGCGTGTTTCTGTAATTGGCTTACTTAGTTGGTTGCCTTCGATATCAGTGTATGTTTCTGTCTTCTGAATCCAGTTGCCCTTGCTGTCAAATACGTATGAGTATTCTGCTATTAATGAGAGATTATCATTGCTGAAAACAATATCACGTATAGGATTACCATTATCATCGTAGGTGTAAAAAATGGTCTCAGTGCCTCCGGAACGGCCTTTAGTTACTTTCTTGTCAAGTAACATCCGTCCATTATTGTTCCTGTAACAGAATGTCACCTCCATATTTATACTGCCGTCGTAATTCTTGAACACCCGCCTGAATTCACTGAACATGCCGTCCTGCTGGTAACTCACTGGGCCGAAACAGTATTTGTCTCTATTGCACTCATAGGGATAATTACCCTTATATACCACTACAGTTGTATCTCTATAGGAATTATCAAGACCACACTGGATAATGAGCAACCTGTCACCATGAAACTCATACAAACGTTCACCTGAGTGAGTGATTTCACCGTTCCTGGTAGTGGTCATCATCACTCTTGAGAGATCAGGAATCAGATAGTTATAGTTTATTAAAACAACTCCTTCAACATCCGGTTGCAACAGCTGGACAAACTTACCCTTATTGTTGTACTCATAAACAGTCACTTCTTTGATGGTATCACCGTTATTCTGATTGATGTATGTCTGCTTGGTCCGTAATCCATTGGAGTTATACTCGTAAAACCATTCATCAACAGAAGTGACAATATGAATCTCATGGCCATTCTTATCATAATGATACGTGTAAAAGTCATAGTCGATAGTTTTAATACCTCCCGATACCAAATCACTTCTGAACCACCAGTTTGTTGGACCAGGATCTGTATCTTTGGCGCATGAGTGAATGGCGGTTGTAATAATTATCATGAATAGGAAAACTGCTGCTATGCTGGCAACATTAGCTCTTGGCTTGTAATGATGGGGTTTCATCTAATTTGAAAAGGAAATAATACTACAAATAAAAGCGAATCTTTTCAAGTAACATAGAGTACATGGACAAAAAACAGATAATAATAAAAAAAATGGGGTAAAAGCATTTGATTGTAGAAATAATATGGTATCTTTGCACCGCTTTAATCGAAGCAGGGTTCGGTTCCGTAGCTTAACTGAATAGAGC
>DBYG01000015.1 GCA_002310175.1 Bacteroidales bacterium UBA1192 | reverse complement strand
CTTGCTGATGCTGAGGAGATCCCGGCCGAGGGTATTGACTTCAGCGGATTCATCCGCAACGCAGGTCTCTACATGGTAGGTACCCTGGGTAATCAGATTGAGGATTACTATTATGCTTACGCAGGCCGTACCAGCTGGAGAATCAAGGCCAACAATGAGTATGTAGACGATGTATTCCCGGGCTGGAGCGTCCAGACCACAGGTAGTGTACATGCAGCATATGGTCCTAACGGACTCGACGGTGGTGGCTACGCTGAGCCGGGTTACGCTAAGCAAGGTGGTATCGCTGCTGACTGGAGTTCAAGCTACACTCTGAAGCAGACTGTAACCGACCTGCCTAACGGTACATATACCCTTGGTGTCAAGTTCGGTGCCGGTGAGGACAAAATCGCTAGTCAGCATGTGATTGCCAACGGTGACACACTGGCAGTAGATAAAGGCCAGAATGCTGTTGACAACACTTGGGAGAACATCGTTGTCACTGACGGTGTGCTTGACCTGACAGCAGTACATACCGGTTGCAACGCATGGTCAAGGCTTGACGACTGGTCACTGATACTGATCTCCGTTGATCCTATCGACTACGCCGCTGAGATTGCCAACATCAACGCTGAGATTGAGGACGTCAAGACTTCAGTAGCTCCGATCGAGTCAGCTGCCGACGTGAAGTACTACAACCTGAACGGTGTACGTACGGCACAGCCTGACGGTATCTCCATCAAGGTTACCACCGGAAAGAACGGTGCACGTAAGGTTGAGAAGATACTTGTCAAGTAATCTGACCAACTGACATATAATATCAGCGGGGAGCCCAATCGGGTCTCTCCGCTGATTGTTTTTCCTATGTTGGCATTGTTATTGGAAAAAATATGATACCTTTGCTTTTAAACACTCTTATTATGTTGAAGCGTCTGTTAATTACTGTTATTCCGGCTTTAGTCTGCACAATAATGCCTGCATTTTCCAGGAATGCATCAGTCAGCGTTAATATAGGAACGGAGTACCAGCATGTATCCGGTTTCGGAGGTTTCTCCCCCAGTCCTACATGGAGTTACTGGCTGGGTGATTCTGACATAGACAAGATGTATGGAAAGGGTGAAAACCAACTCGGTTATAACATAATGCGTCTGTATATAGGAAACTCCGAATGGTCATGGAACAGTGCTGTTTCCAATGCCAAGAGAGCAGAGAAATACGGCGCATACATTTTCGCATCACCGTGGAGCCCACCTGCCGGCTGGAAGGACAACAATTCAGACAGCAACGGAGGACACCTTCTTGAAAGCCGGTATGCCGACTGGGCTGATTTTCTCAACCGGTTCATCTCCAAGATGAAGGACAACGGTGTCACTATTGACGGCATTTCCCTTCAGAATGAGCCTGACTGGTCCACCAGTTACCAGAGCTGTGAATGGACAAGTGCTGAGTTCGTGAATTTCCTCAAGAAATACGGCAGCAGGATAAATGCCCAGATAATCTGTCCGGAGGATGTCCATTTCACCCATTCATATATAGATCCTATCCTGAATGACTCCGATGCCTGCAGGGAACTTGACATTGTTGGCGGTCATTTTTACGGTTGGAACGGTTCCTCATATCCACTGGCTGAAAAGAAGGGAAAAGAGGTCTGGATGACGGAATACCTGATAAACGACCGTCAGGAAAATCAGGGACAGAACATAAATTGGAAAGATGACGGATTCCTGTTTGCCAAAAGCGTGAATGATGCCATGCTGGCCAATATGAGCGCATGGGTTCACTATTCGCTCAAGCGTTACTATGGCTGCATGGGTGACGGAAATTACGGGACCGTGAACGGACAGATAACCAAGAGGGGATATATCCTCTCGCATTTTGCCAAGTACGTGTCCGGAACCACCCGCATACAGCATTCATTCAGTGGAACCAGCGGAGTATATGGCTCGGCCTACCGTTCAGTAACAGGTGACAGTATCATTTTCATGGTGATGAATCCCAGCCAGACTGACTATGACATGACCTTCAGGCTTCCGTTTGAAGTTAAGAAAGGAGTGTCGGTAGTGACCACCGAAACCATGAATATGAAAAAGAGTCAGCTTTCATACGATGCGCGTACTGCCGCTCCGGTAGGGAGCATACCTCAATACAGTGTCTGCACTTTCGTATTCGAGAGAGCCACTATGGGGGATGTGATACTGGATGTAAGCGGTGAAGGCAGAGTGGAAGGTGCAGGCAGCTATGCATACGGCGATACTGCTGTGTTAAATGCAATTCCTGCGGACGGTAACCGGTTCGTATGCTGGATGTCCGACAGTCTGGTAGTGGGCAGTTCTCCTTTACTTAGCCTGACTGTGGAGAATGATATAACTCTTACCGCTCTTTTCAGCACTGATAATATATATGGTGTAGCGTTACCTTCTGTCAATGGCGCCAGATTATCAGGCTCCGGTGTCTATAGTGAGGGCGAGACCTTCACCATACTTGCCGTTCCTGATGAGGGTTACCATTTCATTTCATGGGTTGACCCGGATGGCAATACCATTTCCTCCAACCCCTATTCTGGAAAGGTGAACGGCAGCATGACATTCAATGCCATCGTTGAAATAAACCGTTACATGGTTGAAGCGGCTCAAACTGACCTGGGAAGGACAGAAGGAGCAGGAGAGTACGCGCATGGTGATTCAGCGTTCCTGAAAGCCGTTCCTGACTGGGGTTACTGTGTCTCCGGATGGGAGATAGGTGACTCCTTTATTGAGACCGATGACTCCGTACTAAGACTATATGTAAACGGACCTGTTTCCGTAAAGCCACAGTTCATAGGACGGAATTTCAATATCACTCTCAAGTCAACTTTCGGAGGTGGAGCTCATATCAAGGGCTCACTGGTCAGTTCCGACACAAGATATCTGGACACCATCACCGTAGTGGCCGACATCACAAAGGAGAGGTATGAGTTCACAGGCTGGTTCGAGAAGGACACCCTGGTATGCTCTGATATAGAATACTCTTTTGTGATAACGGGCGACAGGACTCTTGAAGCACGTTTTGAACAGTCCAGAATCAGCGTGTCGGTAGATTGCGGAGAACACGGGAACGCTTCACTTAATGCCGAAAGCGTGATTTACAACCGGTCCGTCAAGCTTACCATAATCCCTGATGACGGTTTCGAGCTTGACAGACTGCTCATGAACGGGACAGACGTTACGGAATCAGTGACTGACAACAGCTATTCCGTGAAGGTCAGGGAACCCATATCGTTTACGGTTACATTTAAGGTGGCAACAGCCGTACAGCAGCTGCCTGTGTCAGCAGCACAGGTCAAGCTCTATTACCTTAACGGAAAGGAGTGTCTGGAACCAGAGCCTGAAAACGGTATATATATAGAAGAGACCATATATCCGGACGGAACCCGAAAGGTGAGGAAGACAATTTTCAATAACCAATATTAATTCAAAAATGAAAGCAAGATTTCTGACAATGGCTGTTGTGGCATTAGTGTCAGCAGCGGCATCGGCACAGAACCCTATCGTCAGGGACCAGTTCTCAGCCGACCCCTCCGCACTTGTGGTGGGTGACAAAGTGTATGTATTTCCGTCACATGACATCAAGGCTCCTGCAGAATATGCCCGTAAGGACTGGTTCTGCATGGCAGACTATCATGTGTTCTCTTCAAGCAATCTGACCGACTGGACTGACAACGGTATGATTGTGGATCAGTGGAGCGCACCTTGGGTAAATGCATCCGGCTACTCCATGTGGGCACCGGACTGCAAGCAGAACCCCAACAACGGCAAGTACTATTTCTTCTTCCCGGCAGGAGCCAAACCACAACCGAGTGCCGACGGGCGTCGGGGATTCGGAGGCAACCGTGTGGGTATCTGCACATCAGACTATCCAGAGGGCCCCTATACCCCTGAGGCAACTCCTATTGAGGGTGTGGGCGGAATAGACCCCTGCATCTTCGTGGATGATGACGGCACCGGTTATCTGGTTATGCCCGGAATAACTATCACCAAGCTGAATCCTGACTGGAAGTCCATCTCCACCGATCCCGCTGACCGCCATCGCGTTGAGGAGGTTCCCACCAAGGGACTCGTGGAAGGTCCGTACCTCTACAAACACAACGGCAAGTACTACATGACCTTCCCGTGGGCACGTGATGTGGAAGAGGTTCTGGCATACTGTATGGCTGACAATATCTTCGGTCCCTACAAGTTCATGGGAGTCTTCTTTGAGGAGCACGCCAACCATTGCTGGACCAACCATCACTCCATCATTGAGTTCAAGGGCCAGACCTATCTGTTCTACCACCACAACGAGTTCTCACCTGATTTTGACAAGAACCGTTCAGTATGCGCTGACAGTATTTTCTTTGAGCCCGACGGCACCATACGTATGGTCAAACCCACCCTGCGCGGAATCGGTGTGACTGACTCCAAGAGTCAGATCCAACTTGACCGCTATACCCAAC
Organism: Bacteroidales bacterium UBA1192; assembly: GCA_002310175.1. GTDB lineage: Bacteria > Bacteroidota > Bacteroidia > Bacteroidales > Bacteroidaceae > Colenecus. The sequence goes on along the minus strand of DBYG01000015.1, from coordinate 7,430 downwards.
TGAGCGCATCAGGTGACTCTATCGCCTATCTGGAGCCGAGCAACTATTTCGCAGGCTGGAAGACCGTGTTCTATGAGAAAGGTGCATGGGCCAAGTACAATACCGTTGATTTCAAGAAAGCTCCCAAGAAGGTTACCGTCAAGGTTGTTCCCCCGTCGGCCGGTACTCTTGAGATTCTGCAGGATGATAATATAATAGCTACTGTCGATGTCCCCGCTGACCGTCAGTTTGTGACAGTATCAGGAAAGGTTTCAGGAGCCAAGAAGGGTATCCACCACCTGAAGGTACGCATGGCTACAGCAGGAAAGGTTCAGGTTGACTGGCTCACATTCGAATGACTATGAAACTCCACAGACTGCTTTTAGCCGCCGCTTTCCTGACAGTCCTGACCACTTCAGGCTGCTCTACCGGCAACAAGGTGACCGAGTGTGTGAACCCGCTCACATATACCGACATCCCGGACAATGACTGGATCCGCGTGGGTGATGACTACTACATGGTGAGCACCACCATGTATTTCTGCCCCGGTGTGCCTATTATGCACTCCAAGGATCTGGTTCACTGGGAGATTATAAGTTACGTATGTGACTATATCGAGGATGACGATGTCTATAACCTCCGTAACGGCCGCAACGCCTACGGTAAAGGCCAGTGGGCCACCTCCCTCCGTTATGAAAAAGGTGTCTTTTATGCACTTTTTATAGCTAATGACCAGGGCAAGACCTATATTTACAGGACCAAGGACATCACCAAGAGCAACTGGGAACGCTCAGTCATCAACCGTTCTTTCCATGATGCTTCCATGCTGTTTGAGGATGGACATCTCTATGTCGTTTGGGGTAACGGTGAGCTCCGTATCATTGAACTGGAGCCGGACGGCTCAGCCATCAAGGCTGGCGCTCAGGAGAAGGTTCTCATTGATTCCCCACGTCAGGGTTTCAACCTGCGGGCCGAGGGAGCACATATATATCATATAGGTGACTATTATTACATCCTTGAAATTGACTGGCCGAGTGGTGGTGTACGTACTGAAACCTGCTGGCGTTCCAAGGATCTGTTTGGTCCTTACGAGAGAAAGGTCATCCTGAGCGGTCCGTTTGACGGTCGCGGCGACGGTGTGGCCCAGGGCGGTATCATACAGACCCAGAAGGGTGACTGGTATGCCATGATGTTCCAGGATCACGGTGCAGTGGGTCGCATCCCCACTCTCCAGCCTGTGACTTGGGTCGATGGCTGGCCTATCCTGGGCGATGACACCAAACCTGTCAAGCAGTTTACCGTCAATCTCCCTGAGAGCGGCAAGAACCGCACCTGGGACAATGATGAGTTCAACTACAAGAAGAACGAGCTGGATCTTGTATGGCAGTGGAACCATAAGCCTGACAACAGCGCATGGAGCGTAACTGACCGCAAGGGATGGCTCCGTCTCAAGACCGGTCAGTTGGCCACAAACGTGATGAATGCACGCAACACCCTTACACAACGCACAGTAGGCCCCCGTTGCTATAGTGAGGTCCTTATGGACGCATCCGGCATGAAACCCGGTGACAGAGCGGGTATCATAGCCTTCCAGAGCAATTATTGCACCATAGGTGTTGAGGTGGCCGATGACGGCTCCAAGAGCCTGGTGGCCATGACTCATCGCAATATGGGCCGCCGTCGCGGTCCACAGGCAGAGAATGCTCCCAGTCCTGATACCGAAGCTCTCCGCATACCGCTCACCCAGGACAAGGTATGGCTTAAGATCCGTTATGTCTTCACCCCGCAGGCTGAAGGTGAACGTGCTGACCAGGCATTCATGAGCTATTCACTGGACGGTAAGGAGTGGAAGGAAGTGGATGCCACACTCCAGATGTCCTTCAGTCTGGACTATTTCACCGGATACCGCACAGGCCTGTACAGTTTCGGCACCAAACAGGCCGGAGGATACGCTGATTTTGACTACTTCCATCAGGAGGCATATTAAACTTTTACTTTGGTGTGGGCAGCTGCCCACACCAAAGTAAAAGTTAAAATATAATAATTATTTAACTTTCGTAGCGATACATTATAATAAGGATGAAACGTGATCGAAGTGACAGCATGAACAGTCAGGGATCTCTTTCAGTGAGCGATGAATCCATTGCCCGTCTGCTATGTGATGACAATCACGTAGAGGAGGCTGTGCGCCTCATCATGAAGAAATACGGTGAACCACTGTATTGGCACATCCGTAGAATGGTGGTGGCGCATGATGATGCTGAGGATGTACTTCAGGAGACGATGATAAACGTATATAAGTACCGCAGTACTTATTCAAACGAGTTTCCTCTGTCATCCTGGCTTTACAAGATAGCAACCAACGAAAGTCTCAAACTTCTCAAGAACCGTGCAGGCTACAGCATGTCGGTTGATGATTTGGGAGATTCGCTTAAGGACAGTGTGAGGGCGGAGGCAAGCCCAGATGCGGACGAGACACTTCTGCTGCTTCAGGAAGCCATAGCACTGCTGCCTACAAAACAGAAGATGGTGTTCAACCTCAGGTACTATGAGGATAAGAGCTATGAGGAGATACACCAGATAGTTGGTGACAGTGTTAATACACTCAAGACCAATTACCATTATGCTGTACAGAAAATTAAGGATTATATAACAGAACATGAGCTATGAAAGAGTTTGATCTCGAAGGGCTTAGTAGGGAAATGCCCTACAGAATGCCTGAACATTTCCTGGATGATATGACCGAGAGGGTTATGTCAAAGATTTCCCAGGAGCAGCAGGAGCAACGGAGACGGCATAAGGAGCGCAGGATATACGTCCTGTTCGCCAGTGCCGCCAGTGCGGCAGCAGTTGCCCTCCTGCTCATCCACCCGTTCAAGATCGGAGGACCAACCATTCCCGATTATGAAAGCATCTCCCAGTGTGCAAGCATTGACGAGGTATTCCAGTCAATGTCAACCGATGAGCTTGGTGTATATTCCATGATGAGCAATTATTACGGTAATTGACTGTAGTTATGAAAAAGAGCCTGACAGCTTTCTGCATGATACTTTGTCTCATCCTTACCATCCCGGTAAAGGCCCAGCCTGCACCGCAATCCAAGGAGAAGGATGAACAGATGATTAATGCCCAGTTGCGTTTCATTATGGAAAGCGCCGGACTCACCAAAAAGGAGTATCAGAAGTTTGCCGGCCTTTACATTGAATACAACGAGCAGTTGGCGGCATTGAACCGCAAGGCCAAACCCGGTGAGGGCGACTACATGAAGGAGTGGCGTGATATCAACGACAACTACCAGAAAAAACTGGAGAAAGCCCTTCCCGACACTACACGAGTGAAGATCGGTGTAGCCCAATGGCAGCTTGGCCAGAAAATATGGCAGGAATGGGCCAATCAGAACCAGCGTGATGTGGACCAGCGTGTAGAGATGTGGCAGAGGTGGGCCGAAGCCAACAGGCAGATGATGCAGGGACAGATATTTGACTATCATCGCCGTAACCAGCAGGACTGGAACCGTATGTCGGAACAGCAGAGAGAGTGGTGGGAAAACTACTGGAAGAACTGGCAGGCACCTGACTCCGCTTTTTTCAATTCACATCCTGAGATGCGCCGTTTCAATCCGGATCCACGAAGGATACCGCAGTTCACACCTCCAGGTGGCGGTTATGGCGCTCCCGGATTTGGAGGCCCCGGATTTGGAGGTGGAAATCCCGGATTCAATCCTCGCCGTTACTGACCGCACTAAGTGTTACACGTTACAGTGTTACAGTTAAAATTATGCGTATCCCTGAAAAGGCCGGAAAAGAATTATCTTTACAAAAACAGTTGATGTCCGCCTGAGTACGAGCCTATAATTCTCAATTCATCAATTGTCATCCAGAAGGGAAAAACTAACGCTCCAGTTAGAGAAAAAATTTTTTCTAACTGGAGCGTAAATTTTAGTGTTCTGACTGTTGACCACGAATGAATATCGCTAACATCGGCAGTACACACCCAATGTTAAGGAAAAACCCTTACAAAAGAAGTGTCGTCCTGAATTTGTCAGTCCTTGAAATACTTCTTGACGGTAACGGTCCTTCCGTCCCTCATAAGATGCTTCACAATATTCAGCCCCTTGTAGGGAACCGGTGATTCAATACCCTGAGCATTGTAATAGGTTGATGAAACCACATCCACTACCTCCTCTGATGTCTCTATTCCACTACGTCCGAATATGGCGTTCACCACAGCCTGCTTAGTATCTGAGGGGAAGGTGACAGTAACCTTCTCATCCATATAGGTCTCCTTCACCGTGCCCTTGGTATCGGTAATGCTGACCTCCCAACCAATTACGTCATATCCCTCATACTTGCTTCCTCCATCAAATGTATAAGCCCTTTCCGGAAAGAGTTTACCGTCAAATTTTCCGCCAGTGAGAGGCACATCGTTTATGGATATTATTTGGAATCCAAGGTCAGAGGTGCTTTTGTTCACCTGTACGGGAACAGCTTTCTGAAGGGAGTAGTAGGCTTCCAACTGCTTGTACATGCTTGACCAACGCTCTGTGGCCCATGTCTTCATCTTCTTGATCTCATTCTCCCAGGAAGACTTGCCGTTTACTCTCTGAACCTTGGCATATGACTCATATTCAGGCTCCACCTGGTCATGTGCCCAGGATATCCATTTGTGCATATTGGATTCTGTAAGGAAATCGCCCATATAGACAGTGAGCCTGTCCAGGAACATTTCATGGTAACGGTCTATTTTCATCAAATTACGGAAAAGCAAGGTCCATTTTTCACCGTTGGCCGTTTCTCCGTTTATGTTATTGGGCAGATTCAGGTTCCATTTGAGGTTTTCTTCGCCCGAAGAGTGTCCCCATATACCGAAAGCACGGTCCACATCCTTTATAATCCAGCGCCAGCGTCCGCCATCCTCAATAGGACGCCACAAAACGTTGTTGTTACCGGGGAAATCAGTATTACTGAAAAAAATGTTACCTATCATCATGTTTGTGTACTCAATTATATCCATCACGGAGTCAAATTCCTCATACGTATGGCCATCCGCACTGTAGAAATCGACAAAATCCTGATACTGATTCCAGTCACCCTCCTTGAGCACGGCGTTCTCTATGAGAGTCACATCCTCCAATCCGTTATTATGGGTCCATACATTATCCTCATTACCTCTTTCCCTTATATTGATCAGGCCGTCATAAACACCGTTGGTATAAAGGATGACGGGCTGATATCCCTGCCAGTCAAGATCAGTGTTCATTCCCATGAGTGACTGGGCCACTCCATCGCGTATGAATGAGTTACCGAAGTCATTACCGGAGTTCCTGAGAGCCACAGAGGTGGCCCTGCGTGCATCAGGGCGGGTTGTAGGCCAGAACGCCTGTTCAAACCAGTCTTCACTGCCGAATCGCTTGTCAGCATATACAATCATGGATTTCTGGCTGTTATCACGGCTCCAGCCGCCGCTTACTCTGACCTCACATTTCTGGTTTACTTTTGAGTTCAGTCCTGTAGAACTGAAATAAGTGAATTGTGCAGGCCGACGCCAGTTGTATTTGGTTTCCTTATTGTTGAGCGTAATAATACCGTAGTCTTTACTGTACAGGTCCAGACTGTCCACTACAAGTGATACTGCCGGAAGGGTTATCTTCCTGGGGTGGAAAAGGATAACATCAGTCACAGCATCAGGAGTCAGGTATCCATCACAGAAAATGGCTGCCTTGAAGATTACGGATTCGTTTATATAGGCCCCTACTGAATTTAGTATTTTGCTTGTATCACAAGGTTCTGTGCCGTCAGTCGTATAACGTACCACAGCCGTTGATGGAACATTCTCTCCGTTTGACATCTTAAGACGGCTGAGTTTGAGTGATTTGACAAACAGTCCTGTATTGTCAGGTCCTCCCAGAAATCCGTTTGGACTCATGTTAGGATCAGGCAACACGGCTATAGCGTGTCCGCCCTCATTTTTGGAACCCTTGGTGACCTTCATCTCATAACCCCACTCCTCGGCACCATCAGTTATCCTTCCGAGTGCTACGTTTGGCTTGAACATGACAGGAAGATGTACTGAATCAACCAGCAGGGAATCCGGTGAGAAGAGGTATAGGCCGCTTTCCGTGTCCGTAGTGATGCGGAAATCAGTATGAATCTCCTTTCTTTCCGAGATTACATTGCCTCTCCAGTCCTTCTCCTGAAGCACTATGATTGTGTCAGCCTTGTCGCAATATACTATCATAGCACTCCGGGCACTGATTTTCCAGTCCGGGAGCTCAAAGCATTTCTTGAACTTGTCCTTCTTGCCTATCCTGTAACCCTTCAGGGAGACTGCACTCTTACCGGGATTATATAATTCTATCCATCCGTCGGGATATTCCATCAGGAGGTCAATATCACCACCTATAGCCGACTGCATGACTTCATTAATATACAAGGTATGGGTTGGCCCGTCTTGACCGTTAACTGTTGAAAAGGCTGTCGAAACAAACATCATTAGAGTTATCGGCAGCATGTTCCGGATTATTCTCATTTGCTCGCATTTTAATTAGACGAATGCAAAAATATCAAAAAAAAGTGTAATCGTAAAATATTATACTCTTTAGGTTATAAAACAAGACCGGCTGGAAATCTCTTCCAGCCGGTCATTGATCAGTTTATCAGAAGTATTCTGCCTGTTTACTTGACAAGTATCTTCTCAACCTTACGTGCACCGTTCTTTCCGGTGGTAACCTTGATGGAGATACCGTCAGGCTGTGCCGTACGTACACCGTTCAGGTTGTAGTACTTCACGTCGGCAGCTGACTCGATCGGAGCTACTGAAGTCTTGACGTCCTCAATCTCAGCGTTGATGTTGGCAATCTCAGCGGCGTAGTCGATAGGATCAACGGAGATCAGTATCAGTGACCAGTCGTCAAGCCTTGACCATGCGTTGCAACCGGTATGTACTGCTGTCAGGTCAAGTACACCGTCAGTGACAACTATGTTCTCCCAGATATTGTCAGTCATATCCTGACCGGAAGCAACAGCCAGAGTGTCACCGTTGGCAATCACATGCTGCTTAGCGATGTTGTTCTCACCTGCACCGAACCTTACACCAAGGGTATATGTACCGTTAGGCAGGTCAGTTACGGTCTGCTTCAGAGTGTAGTTAGAACTCCAGTCAGCAGCGATAGCGCCTTCTCTTGCATAACCGGCCTCGTCAACATAACCGCCACCGTCAATGCCGTTGATACCAAATGCTGCATGTACGCTACCTGAAGTTAAGATACTCCAGCCGGGATATACATCGGTATATTCAGTGCCAGCCTTGATTCTCCAGTTGTTACGGCTTGAATAAGAATACCAGTATTGCTCTATCTGGTTATCAAGAACACCTTCCATATAGAGACCTGCGTTCTGGATGAATCCGCTGAAGTCAATACCCTCAGCCGGGATCTCCTCAGCATCAGCAAG
>DBYG01000029.1:806-35828 GCA_002310175.1 Bacteroidales bacterium UBA1192 | reverse complement strand
CCCTTGATGCCGATGAAGTTGGCGGCACCGCACTCATCGATGTATTTCTTCTCCTTGGCATCCAGATAAAATTCACTTCCGTAACCCTTCTCATGAGCGATATTGTGGGCAAACAGGCTGGCAGCATAGTTACCACCCACCTTGTACTTACCCATACCCAAAGGAGCCGAACGGTCATAAGAACGTACCAGAGCGTATGCGTTAGCTGCAAAACCACCCTTGAAGTAAGGACCTACAGGCATTACGAATATCAGGAACAGATACTCACGGGCCGGCTTAACGCCAATCTCTGCGCCAGTACCCACCAGCAGAGGACGGATATAGAGCGAAGCACCACTCTCGTATGGAGGAATAAACTCCTTGTTAAGTTCAATTACGCGTTTCACCATCCTACAGAATGTTTCGGTAGGGAGTTCAGGCATCATGGTCGCGCGGCAGGTACTCTGCAGACGCTCGGCATTGGCCTCCATACGGAATATCCGCACCTTACCATCTTTGCCGCGGAATGCCTTAAGGCCCTCAAATGCCTCCTGACCATAGTGCATGCACGTAGCGGCAATGTGCATAGGTACATACTCAGAGTCAGATTCCTCAATCTCACCCCATTTGCCGTCTTTATACCAAATTCTCAGGTTCCAGTTGGTCTTCATGTAACCAAATGAAAGATTGGACCAGTCAAGTTCTTTCATAGTGTTTTTGTTATTATTGTTGCGAAATTACAAAAAAGATACCAACACTTATTATTTACACAGTCAAATAAACTAAATTTGCGATAGTATGGATAATAAGGATATTGAAACAGGTACACCGATTACCGGAATCCCCAGCGAAAGATTTTTCAGGAATCTAAGGATAATACGTTTTATCCTGCTTGCCACCGTTCTGTTTATCATTACCGACACTATAGGCCGATGGTTCCTTCCTGATGACATACGTGTTCCGGGAATATACCTTGTCCTCATCTGGGTCCTATGCCTGATTACAGGTTTTTTCCAGTTCTATATTTGGAGGAAGATTGATGTAAAATGGATGAAATGGGTGGTTTCCATCGGCTATATCATCCTTTTCCCGGTTATCCTCGCACTGTGTCATTTTTATCGCAGCGAAAGCCCTGCCCTCATAGGATACAGAATATCTGTAACCTTCATGCCTGTATTCGGATTCCTGATAGTTTCACTGACAGCAGGATTCATAAAATGGTACGGAAACATGATAAAGAGAATCTTTCATCTTGAATCAATCAACAACATCATTTTCTTTCTGCTCATGCTCATTCCTATAGTGCTTGTCACAATGCTTTTCATTGGAGGATACAAGCTGTCGGGATTCATGTCTGAGAAAAATGATGAAATTGAACAACTGATTTCTGAAGGCGAACTGAATCCTAATAAAGACCACCGGGAACCAGTCAGGCAATATGACAGGATTTTTAACGATATCAACGACACACAACTTGAAGCAGCAAAAAAGAACGGCCTCAGAAGATCAGTAACGATAGATGAAGCTCAGTCCAGTCCCGACCTCGTCAGTATAAACTCTGGCGGCTTTTATGAGATTGACAAACTGACCCACTCCGTACCCTATCTCGTCCCGAAAGCAGCCAAACTGCTCGAAGATATGGGAAAGGCTTTTCAGGACTCACTGTTCAACCGTGGGTACAGCAGGAATCACAAATTCACGGTAACAAGCGTTCTCAGAACCGATGAGCATGTAAAACAACTTCGGAAGACGAATGTAAACTCTACCGAGCAATCATGTCACTGTTACGGAACCACTTTTGACATATCTTATTTCACCTTCCAAACACCTTCCAAAGGTACTGTGGCATCGGTCGACAAAATGCGTCAAGTGCTTATGCAGGTGGCGTATGACATGCGCAGACTGGACCGTTGTTTCGTAAAATACGAAAAGCAACAAACCTGCCTGCACATTACAGTACGATAATCCGGAATCTGTTTGCTGAAGAGAGACCTATCCGTCATCATAAAGAAAAAACAAAACGGGGAACATTCAGTTTCCCCGTTTTTCATTACACCGCAATTATGGCGGTTGTATTTTACTCCTGAAACTGTTTCAGGGAAAAACCATCAATACTGACGGAAATTCCACTTGCAGTTCACATCGTTGAAATCAAACTTGCCCAGAGAAGCGTTTGAGTCACCTATTGAGATAAGGCAAACCTTCTCATTGGTGCCGGGAACGGCCTTGGGGCAGATACGATATGTACCGTCAACGAGCTGATCGATGCTCCATAGCTGCTCAGGTGCACCTGTGAACTCAGGAACTGTGGTGAGTTCCTTGCCTGCAACAGCAGCCAGTGCACGGTTGGTACCGGCAATGAGAATCTTGTAGTACGGTGTTCCAAGTGTACCCTCCTCTACAGGAACAAGCTCCCACTTCTGGTTGGGACGGAACTGATAGTCGATAACACGAACATCAATGTTGCCTTTAGGCCAGTTGCCTATAACATCCTCCAGCTTCTGGAAAGGAACTACAGTGTTGGCACCGCCGCCACCACCGAACATACCGCGACCACCACCCAGACGAACGTACTCAGTAGCAATCTCAAGAGCATAACCACGACGCTCTGACTCGATCTCATAAACACCGGGCTTTACATTGTAACCAGCCTCGGGCCATCCGTTACGCCATACGATAGGCAGGATAGCCAGGGTGCTGCGGCCACTCTGATAGTAGTCAGCCTCCCAGTGGAATGACATCTTCTCAACACCTTCCTCAATGATTGTGCGGCCAAAGTGACCTGCGCCGGTATAACCGTCACGGCAACCCAGAACCATCTTACCGCCACCCTCAATCATATCACGGCCAACGTTATCGATGAACGGGCCTGTGGGGCTCTTGGAGCGACCGCAGATGATGTTGTATGTTGAGTTTACACCATCACAGCAGGTACCGTGGGTACCGAGCAGGTAGTACCAGCCGTCATGCTCAATCATAGTGGTAGCCTCGCAGTCTACAGCGATATTGATATCCTCTGTCAGTGTGTCCAGACGGGCACCGGTCTGAGGATCAAGCTCTGTCATACGGATGAATCCGAAATATGTACCGAATGTAACGAACAGACGGCCATCGGAAGTCATGATAAGACCGGCATCAATGGCATCGCAGTCCTCATCCGTAAGTGAATGGGCAACTGTTGTACGCTCTGCAGCAGGGGGGAATCCGTAGTCGGGAGACTTGGGATCAAGAGTCTTACCCCAGCAGGTAACGATTGTGCCTGCGTGGCCGCCTCCCAGACCACCACCGGTGGTTGAATAGGCAAGCAGGTAACGGTCACCTATCTTAAGCATATCAGGAGCAGCACCTACATTAGGAATACGCTCACCGCTGGTCCATACCCAACCGTCTTCTGAAACAAGGCCAGAACCGCCTGTTCCCCAAGTGTAATACTTACCATCGCACTCTGCAATAGTAGCAGGATCGTGGATGAACGGAGCACCGATCTGAGCCATAACGGCCTCAGACATTGAGACTGAAACAAGGGCTACCAAGCCCATCTGAAATATCTTTTTCATATTCTGATCCTATATATTAATTGTTAGTGACGGTGTAGTTCTTAAGAATTGTGCCATCCTCATTGTAGAAACGGACGCACATATCACTCATACCCGGGCCGTTGATGACAGCGCCGCGAAGCAAGTTCTTACCTTTCTTGAGGGTGACGCGCTTTGACATACCGTCATCGGCCACCATCCGGCGGTCAGCCTGAAGGGTGAGAATCTTCTCACCGTTAAGCCACCAGATTGATGATGCGTTTGAACCGGCAGCGAGACGAACGTTAGGTATATCCTGATCGCAGTTGATAACTGTGAAGGCATTGAAGATAAGGCCATAACGTTTCTGGCCGTTTGATGTACCCTGAGCAAATCGGATAAGCTTGATGTTGAACAGCTTGCTGTCAACTGAATGCCACTCAAGAGTATCCTTGATTGTAGCAGGAGCGGAAGCTGCTGCGGGAGCACCACCCATCATGCCGCCACCAAAGCCCCCGAAACCGCCCTGGGGAGCACCACCCTGAGGAGCGCCCTGGGGACGGGCCTGTCCCTGAGGACGGGCCTGACCCTGAGGACGGGCCTGACCTGCACCGGGACCGCCGGCAGGAGCACCGCCTCCGAATCCGCCGAATCCTCCACGACCACTTGCACGCGGAGCCTCAGTCTCAACTATAACCTTGTCACCGGTCTTGGGAAGAGCCTTGATATCATTTGTGAACTGACCCTTGAAATACTCCTTGGTGAGTTCAGCAAGGATGTAGCTGTCAGAGAAACCACTATTGCCACTATTAGGCTTGTTGATAGGCTCAATGATTGTCCAACGACGGATAAAGCCCTTCTCATCGGGTTTAGCCGGAGCTGCATCGGCCTTAATCTCTGTAAAATACTGGTCGAAATCAACATTTCTGTTGGCATAACGCTGCGGATCGATCTTTGAATTTGAACCGGTATCGGAACCGCAACCTATCAGAAAAGTTGCCATTCCCACCGCCAGGATTAATTTGAAATGTCTGTTCATAATAGAACTCAATTGTTGGTTTATAAATAAAGTTTGAATTGTTTTGACGTTTGACCCGCTAATTTACAACAATAAAACGATTTTTAATATATAAATGTCAAAAAACAACCTTGGCCGGCAATAAATGACCGGCCAAGGTTAAAAAATGTAATATCAGAGTATAATTACTTTCCCCAGAAGAATTGAGCCATCTGATAGAGTGAACGACGCCATGTCAGGAACTCATGTGCAGTTCCCGGTGATACATAACCCATCACATCATAACCAGCGTCCTTCATAGCCTTGGTGGCATTATTGATACCATCAGGATTCTCTTTGCTGCCGCAGCTCATGAAAATTTTCTTGACCTGATTCTTGTTTTGGATTTCCTGCGGGTTGTAGGTGCCACCTGAAAGCAGGCCATAGTAACCGAACATCTCAGGACGAGCCAAAGTAATAGAGTGAGTCTCCATACCACCCATTGACAGACCGGCCATAGCGCGATTGTCCTTGTTGGCGATAGTGCGGAAGTGTGCATCTACATAAGGGACAAGTTCGTCACAAAGGAATTTCTCAAATCCTGCATTGGAGCCAAAGCCGCCACCTCCTGCGGGACGCTGACCACTAGGGGCTGCACCAGCGGGACGCTGACCACCGGGAGCTGCACCAGCGGGAGCTGCACCAGCGGGACGCTGGCCACCGGGGGCTGCACCGGCTGCGGGACGGGCACCACCTGCGCCACGACCCATACCAGGACCGAAGCCACCATTTGTCATACCGTATGTGCAGACAACGATGAATGGCTTGATCTTACCTTCAGCAATAAGATTGTCCATAATGAGGTTGGCATGGCCCTGTGTCATCCATGCTGTCTCATCTTCACCCCAACCATGCTGCAGGTACAGAACGGGATAACGGACATCAGCCTTATCGGCATGATATGTGGGAGGTGTATAGACGAAAGCGCGGCATAGCTCATTGCGGCTTTCGGACCATACCAGTATCTGCTGTACGAAGCCGTGCGGGATATTGCGCTCCTCATAGAAGGCAGCATCCTTGGCAGGAATCTCAATACCGCTCTCCCAACGGGTTGAACCGTAATAGTTATTGGTTCCAGGATCGTTAAAAGTACCTCCATCGATACTCAGATGATAGTAATGGAAACCTTCATCCATCGGACCGGCAGTAGTACCCATCCAATATCCGTCTTCACCTTTCTCCAGTTTGGTACCACCTTGACCACCGAGGCCCAGACTGACCGTAACGGATTGTGCCTGGGGAGCATTGATACGGAAACGGGCATAACCCTGTGAATTGACCATAGGGTACTGCTGCCCCGGCTGATTCATAGATGAAGGTACAAAGTCCTCCTTAACCTCAGCGTTCTGTGCTGCACAGAAACCAGCAGTCATAATGGCTGCGCTGAAAATAACTGCGAATTTTCTCATCTTTGATTAAATAAATAGGTTGTTTATTATTTGAAAATAAGTTGGGCGAACTGATAAAGACTACGTCTCCAGGTGTGCCACTCATGGGCGGTGCCCTCGGATATGTAACCGGTAGCATTGACACCTATCTTCTTGAGGTTTTCAGCAGCCTCCATTACACCCATATTTTCCTTACCGCCGCAACTCATGAAAAGGACCTTGTTGGTCTTCTTGAAATCATCGGCATTCTCAAGTTCCTGAGTATTGAAGGTACCACCGCTGAACATGCCTACATAAGCGAAAGTGGTAGGATTAGCAAGAGTGACCGAGTGAGTAGTCATACCGCCCATTGAAAGACCGGCCATTGCACGGTGCTGGGGATCGGCTATCACACGATAATTCTTTTCAACCATAGGAATGATATCCTTGATGAGCACATCCTGAAAAGCACCACCCATCATGAAACCACCACCGAAGCCACCACGACGCTGACCGCCGCCCTGACCCTGAGGAGCGCCCTGCGTAACTGGACGTTGTCCACCTGCAAAGCCACCCTGAGGAGCAGCATTCTGTGGATTAGCAGCGCGTGCGTCAAGACAGTCTATCACGACGATGAACGGAACTGCCTTTCCCTGGGCAATCAAGTTGTCCATGATCTGGCCGGTATGGCCCTGTTCTGCCCAGCCATGCTCGTTCTCGCCCATTCCGTGCATCAGGTACAGAACCGGGAATTTCTTGGTGGTATTGGTATAATATTCATGAGGGAAATAGATATAGCAATGACGCATTGCCTCTGTTACTGACGACCAGTAGTAAACCTCGTTAACGGAACCTTGCGGAACGTTCTTCACCTGCCAGAATTCCTGATCGGCAGACGGGACCTCAATACCGCTGCCCCAACGGCTTGCGCCATAGTAATAGAGACTACCCGGATCGGGCACGCTTGCACCGTCTATATTGAGCTGATAGTAGTGGAAGCCCTCGTCCTGAGGAGCAGAGGTACCGGTCCAAACACCGTTCTCGTTCTTGGTCATGGAATAAATCGTACCGCTGATATCAAGCCCTACAGAAGTAGCGTTGGGGGCAGAAATCTGAGCACGGACCATACGCTGTGAGTTGACCATAGGATACTGGTGTCCGCTCTGATTGTTAGGTGCGGGTTTGAAGTCCTCAGTTACGTTTTCAGTTACTGAAGGTACAGTGGGGTTTACACGGCCGCCACCGAACTGGGCTGACGCTGATAATGTTGCAAGCGCCATGAGAGAAAGGATAATTCTTTTCATTTTTGTTATTTTTGATAAGAGTGATTCTTATTAACATGCAAACTTAACAATAAAAATCTTATTATACCCTATTTGAATAAAAAAAACGGAAAGGATCCCGGATCCCTCCCGTTTTTACAGTATTATTGAATCGGCATCATTTGCCAAAGTTCATTTTGGCAAGTGCAGCCTTTGCATCAGGAGCTCTGTTGGCGGCTTTTTTTATGGATTTTTTGGCAGCCTTCTTCTCTACCTTGGTAGGCTTGAAGTCGCGGATCTTGTAATAGGTATCCTTAGGATTGGCATCCCTGTCAAACAGAAGCGGATAGTTGGAAACACCTACCCAGGAATCCGCATCTGTGACATTCCAGAATGTTACGACGTCAATCACATCAGCATGGCGACGTAAGATCTCAAAGAAACCGGTATATTTGTCATCAAACATCTGTTTTTTCTCAGGAGTCAGCTCCTCGCCTTGACGGTTCATATTAAGCTGACCGCCCATCTCACGGTTAAGGCGTATGTCAAGTTCAGTAAACTGGATGTGGTCCACAATTTCCGAATACTTCACGATAGCAGCTTCAATATCCTCCAATGAAGGCTCGTAAACGTTGAAATGGCCTTGCATACCTATCCCATCTATTGGAACACCTGCCGCCTTCATTTCTTTTACCATATTATAAATCTTGTCACGTTTGGCAGGAACTGCGGCATTATAGTCATTGTAGAACAGAAGTGCATCCGGATCAGCCTCATGAGCAAACTCGAACGCCTTACGTATAAACTCGTCACCTCCGGCAATCTGTTTCCATTGAGAGCGGCGAAGAGGGTCAGTTGCATCGGCATCATCAGTGACAGCTTCATTAACCACATCCCAACAATAGATGATATCCTTATAACGCTGCATAACTGTTGTGATATGGGTCTTCATCCTGGCATATAGTTCCTCCTTGGTAGCCTGACCGCCATTGGCACCTTGGAACATCCACTGACCCACCTGACTATGCCAAGCAAGGCAATGGCCGCGAAGTTTTATGCCATTCTCACGACAGAAATTAGCGATGGCATCAGCATTCCTGAAATTCCATTGACCTTCCGAAGGCTGCACTGATTGAGGCTTGAAATCATTTTCAGCAGTGATACTGTTGTAGTTTTTCTTGATAATATCGACATGCTTGTCATTACCCAGATTTCTCATGTTGACGGCAACACCGACCGAGAAATAATCCTTGTAAGCATCCTTCAGGCCCTGTGCCTGAACACCCGCAGCCATGGCAATAGCCATTACGCACAATGTAGTTTTGAAACTTCTCATTTTATATCAAATTAGTTAGTAATATTGGCTTCCACGACCCTGAATTTCAGGTTTCATGCCTCCCGGACACATTGCAAATATAGTGATTTTAGCGTATTATCACCTCTTGTGGTAAAAAAAGAGCAAATTGGGGAAAATATCATCCTGTTCATCTCTTCATATCCTCCGCATACGCGCGAGCTTTAGGCAGCAGTTTCTCCAGGTGTTTTATCCTGTTAATATCACTCGGATGAGTGCTGAGCTCCTCTGGAATCTGCTGTTTATCCGCCTCGGCCATCTTCTTCCATAGCAGCGGGGCCTGGTTGATGTCATACCCTGCAATTGCCATTATGTATAATCCTATCTCATCAGCCTCATACTCATGCTTGCGGGAATACGGAAGCAGGTAACCGTACTGACTGCCCACAGCAAAAGCCGTTTCAAAAAGCGCCCGACCGTTTTCCGATGTCTTCTGCTCTATAATCTGTCCGGTGACTGCACCCACCAGATTGGTCAGTGTCTGCTGTGTCATGCGCTCATTCCCGTGCCGGGCAATTGCATGTCCCATCTCGTGAGCCATCACTACGGCTATCATGTCGGGAGTACTCAGTACAGGCATTATGCCCTCATAAAACACCACCTTGCCGTCGGGAAGGCAGAATGCATTTGCCTGCCTGTTGCGAACCAGATAATACTCCCATTTTATTCCGTTAAGCACCTGTGTCTGACCTTTGACGACAAGATATCTGTTGAGAGCCGCTTCAAGACGCCGGCCGACCTCCCTGATCATTGAGATCTGGACCATATTAGTGGATGGTGCCGCTGTTGACATGAACTCATAGTAGGACTGGGCGGACAGAGATGATATCTCATTATCAGAATAAAGAAGCATCCTGTTCCGTCCGGTAAAGACCACAGTGCTACAGGAAATGACCGTAACAACGATAAACAGGAATAACAGAAGCCTTAAGAATTTCTTCATGACTGCAAATCTTCAGTTTCAAGAATCTTTTTTATCTCCTCATCGGTCTTGTAGAGCTTGTCCCTGCAAAACTTTATCAATTCACGTGCCTCTTTCAGTTTTTCGCCAATCAAATCAATATCCAGTTTGTTCTCCTCAATGCCGGAGACTATCTCCTCAAGACGTTTCAAAGCATCCTCGTACTTCATAATCACATTGACATTATTGTATTTTTAAATGATTTCACTCTCTACGGTTCCATCGGGGAATACCGACGTAATACGTACACCCTTTTGCAAGTCCGACACGCTCCTGACAACATGTCCGTCACATCTGGTCAGTGTGTATCCGCGTTTGAGAATCAGCACCGGATCAGCAGCCTCAATACTCTTCCCTATCAGCTCCAGCTTGTGGATGTTTTCAGTCACTGAATTTCTGACGCCGGACAATGCCCTGTTCCACAGATTGTCAATTATCTGCTCATTACGGATTCTGATTACAGCATATAAGGAAGGCAGTTTCTGTGCAGTCTTCTCAATCCGTATCCTTTCGGCATTCATTCTCTCTTTAACAGCATCACCCATACGACGTGTCATCTCTTCAAGTAACGAGGCTGCCTGAAAAACCTTATCAATCAAGAACTCAGCAGCAGCTGTCGGAGTCTTGACTTTGGTATGGGCGACGGTATCGGCAACTGTATCATCACGTTCATGACCGATTCCGGTAACGACTGGCAAAGGAAAATTAGCGATATTCAGAGCAAGATCATAAGAATCAAAACAACTGAGTTCACTTACGGCGCCACCTCCACGTATGATGACCAGGACATCAAAATCATCTCGTCGTGCTGCAACTGCATTCATAGCAGCAATCACGCTACGTTCCACCTCTTCGCCTTGCATGAGAGCCGGAAAAAGTCTCACATAGAACCTGAATCCGTAAACATTAGCATACAACTGGTTTCGGAAATCACCGTATCCCGCAGCAGTAACAGATGATATCACAGCTATCCGGTTAGGCAGTAACGGTATTTCCAACTCTCTGTTCAACTCTATCACCCCTTCTCTCTCCAACCGCTCCAGTATCTCCCTGCGGCGACGAGCCATATCGCCCAGCGTATAGGCGGGATCGATATCCTGAACTGTGAGTGAATAGCCATAGACCTCATGAAACGTTACGGTAACCTGGAGCAGAACCTTCATTCCCACTTTCAGGCTCTCACCGGTCTGAGCCTCGAAATAAGGCCTGAGCCGAAGCCATGTGGTACGCCAGACATTTGCCTTTGCTCTGGCCAGAAAGATGCGTCCTGTGGTATCCTTCTGAACCAGCTCCATATAACAATGCCCCTGACCTGACGGGTTGAGGCTGCTTATCTCAGCCTGTACCCAATAGGAGTCGGGCATCTCAAACTGGAGTGTGCTTCTCACGCATCCGTTGAGTTCAAGCAGAGTCATTGTTTTCATCCGGTTACATCGGGCTAGCGGTTACAAACTTAATACAAATCCAGCAAACAGTACACTGCTTTTTGTAACATTATTGTATATTTGCATAATCAAAACAACCTGACCTGATATGTTACGTAAAACAAGAATCTTACTTGCTTTCCTGTTCATTACTGGAATAACATTGCTTTTTCTGCAAATAGGCCACACATGGTGGGGATGGATGGCGAAACTTCAGTTCCTCCCTTCACTGCTGGCATTGAATTTCGTAATGATAGCAGCTATCATTCTGCTTTCTTTCCTGTTAGGCCGGCTATACTGCTCGGTTATTTGTCCTTTGGGTATTTACCAGGACATTGTAATATGGATACGCCGCAAAATAGGACAATGGCTTCAGAAAAAGCAAACTGCACGAATAAAGCAGTTGAAGGAGTTGGGAACCGAAGAAAAGCCTGTCGTAAGGCAATACATCAAAAGGTTCGGCTTCATCAAAGAGCACAAAACGGTAAGATATACCGTACTGATACTATCAGTCGTTTCTATAGTGGCTTCCAGTCAGATGCTCATTGCGCTTATCGCTCCGTACAGTGCTTACGGCCGTATGGTACGTTCCCTGGTTGCTGCAGGAAGTGGTTCCGTAACAGTCCCGCTGCTGATAACAGGTTTACTCACTTTTATCATAATTTCGGTTTCAGCATGGATTTGGGGGCGTGAATACTGCAATACGATATGTCCAGTAGGGACATTCCTGAGTTTATTCAGCCGCTTCAGCCTGTTTCGTCCGGTCATAGACGAAAGCAAGTGCGTGAACTGTGCCAAATGTGCACACGGCTGTAAAGCTTCATGCATAGATTTCAAGGCACACAAGATAGACTACAGCCGTTGTGTGGACTGTTTTGATTGTATTGAAAACTGTAAGGAAGGTGCATTGGAATATCGATACTTGGGATTCAACAAAAACTCATCCAAATCTGTACAGCCTGAAACAATGCCTCATGCCGACAACATTGACCAAGGCCGTCGCGCATTTCTGGTAACAGGTGTCGCTGTAGCAGCAGGGGCTGTCGCCCATGCACAGGATCACATGCACGGAGGCCTGGCCGAAGTAATTGACAAGAAAGCCCCCGAACGTTCTGAACGGCTTGTCCCGTTCGGTTCGGGCAGCGTGAAGTCATTCTATGACCACTGCACCGCCTGTCAGCTTTGTGTCAGCGCTTGCAAAAATGGAGTTTTGCGCCCTTCGTCAGACCTCGGACATTTCCTGCAACCATTCATGAGCTATGAAAACGGCTACTGCCGTCCAGAATGCACAGCCTGTAGCCAAGTTTGCCCTGCCGGTGCAATAAGACCTGTAAGCGTGGAGCAGAAACAGACCATACGTATAGGTGTGGCTCATGTGAATCTGGATCTCTGTCTGCCTGCAAACGGTAAAGACAATTGTGGGAACTGTGCATACCATTGCCCTTCAGGTGCCATACGTATGGTACGCCAGCAAGGGTCACGTAATCAGATTCCGACAGTTGCCGAAGACCGCTGTATAGGTTGCGGAGCTTGTGAGAACCTGTGCCCCTCACGCCCTATAAGCGCTATAACTGTAAACGGACTATCAATTCACCACAATGCATGATACTATGGACAGAAGAGATTTCATAAAATATATGGGAGCAGGTGCTGCCGCAGTGGCTTTGGATTCCTGTACTCCAGATGTCGCCAAAACGCGTAAGGCATCAACATCCAACAAGGACCTTCACGGTAAAATGCTTCAGAACTATCCCGGTATCGGTGTTTTGGGTTACGGTTGCATGCGCTGGCCACAGAAACGCGACGGGCAAGGCCGTAATGTAATTGATCAGGAAGAGGTTAACCGTTTGGTTGACTTTGCACTGGAGCATGGAGTGAACTATTTTGACACATCTCCTGTATATCTGGGAGGTGACAGCGAGCGTGCCACCGCTGAAGCGTTGAACCGTCACCCTCGCGAGAGCTGGATACTTGCCACCAAACTTTCGGTGTTCGGCAACTCTACATTTGAGGGCTGTCAAACCATGTATCGCCGTTCGCTTGAGATTTTCAAGACTGACCATATAGACTATTATCTTCTTCACTCTATTCAGGACGGTAATGATTTCCGTAGCCGTTTTGAGAACACCGGCATCATGGAGTTCCTGCTTCAGGAGCGAGAGGCTGGTCACATACGCAAATTGGGATTCTCCTTTCACGGTCACAAGGATGGTTTTGACGAAATGATGGCTCTTCACGACAAGTATCACTGGGATTTTGTTCAAATCCAGATGAACTATATTGACTGGGAGCATCCCAATGGTCGGAACACCCGCGCTGATTATCTCTATGATGAACTTGACAAACGTGAGATTCCGATAGTGATTATGGAACCATTGCGTGGAGGTTCACTCTCCGATGTCCCTGCACAGATAGCCGACCGACTTAAGGAACGTGAGCCTGAACGTTCAATAGCATCCTGGGCCTTCCGTTATGTGGGCAGCTTTCCACGTGTTCTATGCGCACTAAGCGGTATGACCTACATGGAACACCTACATGACAACCTGGAGACATTTCTCGACTTCCAACCGCTTGATGATAATGAGAAAGAACTGTTGCTTGATATTGCTGACCAGATGGAGAATTACCCTTTGGTTCGCTGCACCGCCTGCAACTACTGCATGCCGTGTCCATACGGAATAAACATTCCCGGCATATTCAAATTCTACAATGACAATATCACAGCCGGGACATATGTAAAGAGCAAAGAACAGGAGCACTATTCACGCATTCGCCGCAAATATCTTTTAGCTTACAATGAAGCCATTCCTACTGTACGCCAGGCTGGCCATTGCATTGCATGCCGTCGCTGTGAAAGGGAGTGTCCTCAGAATATCCGCATCCCGGACGAACTGCGTCGCATAGACAAATATATAGAGAGCCTTAAGCGCAATACCATAGAGTAGAACAAATCAGAACAGATCCTAAATCAGTAAAGGAATCTGAACTCGTCAAGATAGAGAGTAGAGCCCTCTCCTCCGGTAAAATAATCACCAAGAGCACTTGATGACGCCACAATAACCACATATTTTGGAGTGCGGTTATTCCTGTA
Organism: Bacteroidales bacterium UBA1192; assembly: GCA_002310175.1. Taxonomy (GTDB): domain Bacteria; phylum Bacteroidota; class Bacteroidia; order Bacteroidales; family Bacteroidaceae; genus Colenecus. The sequence goes on along the minus strand of DBYG01000029.1, from coordinate 21,818 downwards.
TTCTATATTAATGGTAAATTTTTCATAATTGGTCATGGAACTATTGTAACCCACCCTTCCATAGCCTATTATGTGCGGATCATTGTCTGTGTCCAAAAATGTGTCGGTAGCAGGGTCAACTGTGAACTGACTGTCCCAGTCGGCAAGCACCACAAACACATGTGCGCTGTCAGTCCTGCCAGCCCAGCTTTCATATGGAGCCCTGGCAACATTTATAGGCACAGGCTTGTAGCAGGCATATCCCTCAAGAGCTTTCGGGCGCAGATTAAATGGCAATCCCCATTTGAGCGTTGCACTTAAGCCTGACAGATTTATGTCACCCATCTGTCCGGTAAACATACATCCTGCTGCCAGTTTCTTGGTAAATAAGGCATTAATCTGATGTGTCTGTAGTTTAACTGCATGCTTACCTTCACCCGTTACAGCCAGAAATTCTCTTTCAGGTGTACATGACAATTTGCCGAATATAGCTGTCGATGCATTGGCTGAAGCCCATACTTTTTTTTGTGCAGCTGTTGCATCCTGACCGTAACAGACATCATTATTGCCGTTCCTGCTCCATAGGTCAAAACCCATATTATAGAGCTGGTTATCTGATGTAAGAATAGGTGATTGTTCCTGTTCCATGGAAGACTCAACTTCATGATTATAAGGAACCAGATCATTCTGCCACTCACCGCATGACACCGCAAATAATGTTGTCGTGACAATAATAAATAACCTGTTCATATATCAGAAATGATAAACCAATCCCATCCTAAGCCCTATAAGGTTTGGCTTGAAATGTATGAATGAATGTTTTAGCTTACTGTCACCTGTTTCCGTTGCATCCTGTTCCTGCCATTTGCAACCTCCCTCCAACAGCGGGAGCTGTGCTTCAAACGATATCTTATCGGTTGCAAATATACTGATACCCGGATACAGTCCTAATGATACAGTCCATATGTCGCTATAGGCACCCTCTTTGCCGTTTTCAGTTAATCTATAACTTTTATAATAACCCGATGAACCTGACAACCTTCCTTCAAAAAAAAGAGCCATTATACGACCGTCAAACAGAGGCAGGTAACCCCTACATGTTAAGGCACCGTTTACATCCTGCCTCATTATATTCCTGTCAAGCAATTCAATACTCGCCAGCTGTGTGGTGTCAATTGATGCCCTGGCATCAGTATAACCCATTCTTAGTCCAACAGATAGGTTGTCCTTTATGAACCATGCACCCGATACGGAAAAGTCACATAAGGTCACTTTTCCTTCCAATTCTTTTATTATACCCAACAAATCATAGCCATTCTCCCCGTCTGTCTTCCAAGAGTCATATCCGAAGGAGAGCCCCACCTGCCCGGTACTTTTCTCAATATAGACAGCCTGTGGGTTACCCATACCACGCTTCTGTGCACTTATTAACCCATATGCCACAAGCAGAATAAATGTCAATCCTATTCTGAGTCTCATATCTGTCATTATAATAGAATCTCTGAGAAATAATGTTCCCGCAGAGGCTTGCGTAAAGTCCTTCCCTTTAATGTTACCGTCTTATTCAGTCTTATATCAGTTGATGAGGCTCCCACCTTGACTGAATACTTGCCAGGGGCAATGTTCCATTGGCGCTGTCCGTCATTGCTGTAGTAGCCTAATTGCTCCGTGTAGAGCTTTACCTGCACAGTTCTGCTCTCACCCGGCTTCAATGATATACGGGCAAATCCCTGCAACTGTATGGGACGGATATTCTGGCTGTCTGTCGTTGGCGACAGATATATCTGAGCCACCTCATCTCCAGCCATACCACCGGAGTTCCTTACCGTAAAAGAGACATTGAAAGACTCGTCAGTGGTTTGAGCATCATCCACCTCTATGTTACTGTACTCAAATGTAGTGTAGCTCAAACCGTAACCGAACGGCCACTGCACACGCGGATCCTGCCTGACGGAACGGTTATAGCATATTGGTTCATAGAGTTCCGTATTTGGATAACTCACTGACAGCTTGGCCGATGGCGATACATTTCCGTATAGGATGTCAGCCACTGCGTGGCCCCCCTCCTCTCCAGGATACCAGGCCTGAATCACTGCAGCACAATGCTCTGACAGCCCCGATACCACCTGTGCCCTGCCACCGAACATTACCAGTACCACGGGTTTACCGGTTTTTATTAGCTCTTTCACATACTCTTCCTGCCTGCCTGGCAGACGGAGTCCCATACGGTCACGGTTCTCGCCGCACAGCATCACGTTCTCACCCATAGCTGCTATGATTACATCAGCTTTCTGAGCCATACGAAGTGCCTCTTTTTTATCAGCCACCTCCCCCGATTGTACCATACGGTGAAGTATATACCAATCCCAGGCACGTTCATCTCCATCTTCGCGATATTTGGTCTCAAGTTCATCGGTCCAGTCACAACCGCGTGAATACATTACGTTCATTCCATAAGGCTTGCGGTTATTCATACCTTCCAGCAGTTTCACTATATGAGGCTGGTCCTGATCAGCGATATTTTCCACCCTTTTCCAAAAATAGGACATGGCCGGATAGGTATAGTCACCGCACATGGCCCATATGGAATTGGCATTCGGACCTGTTACCAGTACGTTTTTTACATCCTTAAGCGGTAACACCCCGTTGTTTTCCAGCAAAACGACAGACTGGGAAGCTATATCATAAGCAGTCCTGCGCTCCTCAGGGGTATCGAGAACAATCTTTTCCTTGCTGTACAGATACGGATTCTCATCAAACAGCCCGGCACGGAATTTCTGGCGTAACACATCCTTGACGGCGCGCTCGAATGCCTCGGGTTGGGCCAGACCTCTGTCAAGAGCCTCCTGTAAGTTACGGTAGTCACTCCCTTCAGGAAAATCAACGTCGTTCCCGTTATTGATTGCCTCAGCTGCCTTCTCAGCCGAACTGTTCAAACCGGGAATCTGACCTATGGCTGTATAATCACTCACCACCATACCGTCAAACCCCAGATAACCACGCAATATATCATTCAATATCTCTCCGTTTGCCACACAGTTTGTTCCATGAACGGCATGGTAACCGGGCATCAGGGTACGGCCGCCGGCCAAACGTATTATTGTCTCATGCGGCAGCAGGATCTCCTCCATCAGTTCTTTCTCCGGAGCATCACCACCGCCCCCGTAACCTAAATAATGTTTGGAGCAAGCTCCCACACCTTTTTTTAAATCTCCCTGCTGCAGACCACGTACAAACGCCGTCCCCATCACGGCACTCAAATAGCCGTCCTCACCGTATGACTCCTCCAGACGATTGAAACTTGGTGTACGGCACACATCTACCATAGGCGAAAGCGCCAGTATACCACCCATCTTACGCATCAGCCTACCGGTCTGAATGGTCTTGAGCTCTGCAAGTTCAGGATTGAATGAACCAGCCTGTCCAATCTGCTGCGGATAGACCGTAGCCCCAAGGGTGTTCACGCCCGAAAGGACCTCCTCATGGAATAATGCCGGAATACCGTTGGGAGTGTTATGCATGAGCCAGTCCTGTAAGGCAGCCACACGGTCACGAAGTTCATTGGGGTCACGCGGCTGCTGCAGGGCAAACTGTGAAAAATGCCCTATGCCATACGGGATAAGCCTACGGCACTGTGCCGTATCCAGTTTTCCCTGAGCATCAAACAGCACATCCATATACATACTTTTCAGCTGTGCTATACGTTCCTGCTGCGGCATTTTCCCGTACAGTCTGTCTATCTGTTTCTCCAGATCAGAATTACTTGTCCTGTTACAGCTAACCATAAACAACATCATTAATAAAAACACTGATTTGCAGAACGTAATCAGTCTTCTTTCGTAAATCATATAAAATGTCTTGATAGTAATCGAGTATAAAGGTAGCAATTATTTGCATTACCTTTGCACCTGTTTAACAAATAGGAATACATTGAAGATTGAACTGGCTGGAAAATGGGGATACCGCAGGATGATGATATCATCGCTGCCATCCATACTTATGATGCTGATAACATCGGTTTACAGCATCGTGGATGGACTATTCGTATCCAATTTCACCAGCACCACAGCATTCGCTTCACTAAATCTCATATGGCCTGCCATAATGGTGACCGGTGCTGTAGGGCTCATGTTCGGGGCAGGTGGCAGTGCATTGGTTGCCATGATTCTTGGACAAGGCGACAAGGAACGCGCCAGCCGTAATTTCACCATGATTGTTAAGACTCTTTTCATTATAGGAATAATACTTGCCGCACTGTTCATCACATTCATCAGGCCTGTCTGCCGGGTATTGGGCGCCACAGGTCCTATGATTGACTACTGTGTCCAATACGGACGGATCGTACTCCTCTCCCTGCCTCTATACATGATACAAATGGCCTTCCACTCATTCTTCATGACTGCAGAGATTCCGCAAACAGGCACCAAACTTACCATAATATGCGGAATAACCAACATTGTGCTCGACGCGCTGTTCATCGTGGTCTTTGGCTGGGGACTGATGGGAGCAGCCATAGCTACCGCCGCAGGAATGGCTATTGGCGGTATTTATCCGCTGTACTATTTCAGTTCCAAAAAACGAAACACAACACAGCTCAGATTTGTAAAAACCAGGACTGACAGACACATCATAGGACGCGTATGCACCAACGGACTTTCCGAATATGTGGGTAATATTGCCCTCAGCATAGTCAGTATGTGCTATAACCTCCAACTCATGCGCATTATAGGTGAACAGGGTGTAGCTGTGTATGGAATTCTCATGTACATAGGATTCATATATGCATCTGTGTTTATCGGGTTTAATATCGCCATATCACCTGTAATCAGCTACAATTACGGAGCACAGAACCATCAGGAACTAAAAAGCCTGCTTCGCAAAAGTCTGTTATTATTGTTTGTTGCCGGAACAGTTCTTACCATTATTTCCGAAGTTCTCAGTACACCTATGGCCGGAATATTTGTAGGTTATGATACGCAACTTAAAAACCTTACCGCGCATGCCATACGCCTGTATATGCTCAGCTTTATGATATGTGGCCTGAACATGTTTGTATCGGCATTCTTTACAGCTCTCAACAATGGGATAGTTTCAGCTGCTGCTGCATTTACACGCACATTGGTGTTCGAACTCGGATCAGTTTTTTTGCTGCCCGTGTTCTGGGGGCTTGACGGAGTGTGGCTAGCAGTTGATCTGGCTGATGTTCTGGCACTACTAATGTCCATCATCCTTCTGACAGTTTTTCGAAGCCGTTACAACTATTGAAACACAAAAGACAACTGACCGTCCCCAAGCAGATTGAACGACATGCGGTGATACGGGGTTGTACCATACTGTTTAATCGCTTCCCTGTGCTTCACCGTAGGATAGCCCTTGTTTTCACGCCAGTCATACTGCGGGTATTCATCGGCTATGCGGTTCATAAAGTCGTCACGGTAGGTCTTGGCCAGGATGGATGCGGCCGCTATGGACATCATCTTGCCGTCGCCCTTTACGATGGTTGTATGCGGTATGCCCGGATACGGGATGAAACGGTTACCGTCTATGAGCAGATGCTCCGGCCGCACCCGGAGCTGGTCTATCGCCCTGTGCATAGCCGTGAACGATGCCTTTAGTATGTTTATCCTGTCAATCTCAACATTGTCAACAATACCCACAGCCCAGGCCACTGCCTCCTGCTCAATTATGGGGCGCAGTTCATAGCGCTTTTTCTCCGTAAGCTGCTTGGAATCATTAAGTAGCGGATTGCTGAAACCGGGCGGCAATATCACCGCAGCGGCATACACAGGCCCGGCCAGACAGCCGCGCCCCGCCTCATCGCAGCCGGCCTCCATCCTGCCCTCCACCAGATACGGCATCAACGGATTATGTTTCATAACTCAATTGCTGATTACTATTCCATGTTCCAAGCAAAACGCGCCAACAATTCCTTGGCAAAAGCAAGGTCTTTCTGCGGAATTGTCAGCTTAACAGTTGCCATGGAACCATATTTTTCACTTGGTTCCATCACCATTATATGCTCCGGTTCATCATATGAGTATTCCGGTACAAGTGAATCCGGTTTCACCCAAGGCTTTCTGACAGCATCGCACAACGCCTTCTTAACAAAAGCGTTGATTGATATTCCCGCTTCGGCGGCACGATTTGCAATATCACGATGCGTGGCAGGCGGAATACGCACATTGAACGTGCCGGTATAGCTCTTCTCCGGCTTAACGTTATGCTCCTGGCAGAAAATAAGATAATCATCTACAGCCTCCTCAAAAGCCGCAGTAAGCTCCTGCACAGACTCTCCCTCGTAATTAACAAGCCCGTCAACACCCTCTATCTTTCCGAAAAAAACCTTATCGGGTTCGCTATAAGCTACCGACCCAATGTATCCTTTATATTTAAGCGTATTCATATCTCTATATCCTTGTTTTTAATTAGTTCTGACAATAATTGTTTTACAGCGTATTCTTTCAACTCTTTTTGAGGGTGAGGCTTATGTAAAAAAAGAGGAATTCCCCCTGATTTGTAAAACATAACCCTTGATCCCGATGTTTTACCTTTATTAGATTTAATGTATCCGAACAATGTCAACAACCTTTCAGCTTCATCAAACGTAAAATCGTTTGGCAGTCGTTTTAAACGCTCTATCAGTTTCTCTTTAGTTCCCATATTGCAAATGTAACTATAATTTAGTTACTACGCAAGCGTTTTAATACAAAAAAGCCGCCACCTCAATGAGATGACGGCAATTTTTTGTTTACGCCAGGCTTTTAATTGGCCGATATTGTCACATCTGCAGCCGGCATGGTAAGGGTATAGGAGCCGTCTCCGTTGTCTGTCAAGGAAACTGGATTGCTTGCACCATCGACGGCGCTGTAGGAAAAGCATTTGATCCCGCCGCCCTTAAAGCCCAGATGATGGGCTACTACCAATCACTATGCCCGCAGAACAGATTCTGACTGCGTCCCGGCGTCTGTACGATGTACGTATTTTTTACCCTTATCAAATAAAGGTGTATATAGCGCTCTACCTTGCGCAAAATTGTTTCCTATGAAGGAAAAAAATTTTCCCTAGGCAGGAAAAAAATGCGCGCAAGCCAGAGGCATATATACGATACCGGTATGGTGTAAGGATTTTTTTAACACTATTCTTTCTTCAAAGCTTCAGCGGGATTGGTGCGGGCCGGAGCCTGCTGTTCCGCCAAAAACCTTCCTTATGGCTATCTAATTTGAATGGATGTCATAAAACTGGTTCTTCCCCAATTTAGTTGAAAGGCAGCCCTTAAGCTGCTTATAGGCAGCAATCACTCTGCTTCCAGGCTGCTTTGTGCCATACTCAATGGGTATGGCTACCCTATGGCAACCCTATGGCTACCCTATGGCTACCCNNCCCTATGGGTAGAGTATGGGTAGAGTATGGGTAGAGCGAGAGTAAAACGAAGTTGATAACAAGATAATATGACTTAACTGCAGCAACTCAACCAAAGACTTTAATGATTTATTTGTACTGCTTCAACACTATAGTCTCTCTGAGATTCTACAGTTCTGTAAACTCAAGTATCCTGAATACTCGGAGTACAGGGCTTTATTAAGCATGACCTATTTCGAAGATGCAGAAATGCAGGATACACCCAGACTCTTTATCCAGGATTCCTGGGAAGATATTAAACGGACAATAATAGATACAGTCAGGGTTTATCAGGAATAGCATTAACTACTATTAGTTACCTGAAGTTCCTTACCATTCTTACTCCCATATCCTACAAATCAAAGCTCTTGTATTCATTCAGCACATCATAGATTCCGTCTTCCGACAGAACTCCGCGCTTCAAGCCTTCGGGTAACAGACCGTTTTCATCGGCTTTCAGGTCAGCAAACCACTCGGGACTGCCATAATAATCATTCAGCTCCATTGCCTGTGGTCCCAGTTCACGCAGACGGGACATGGCGGTGTTTACTTGAGCGATAGCCTCCTGCAAGCTGTCCAGGATGTTCTCCATCCGCTCAATACGTTCAATTTGCGTCATTTTTTGGAATCGTCAGCTTCTTGATGTGGCAAATGTAATGAAAAATCAGTACTTTTGCGGCCGAGTAGCGGATATACCGCTGCAAGTGTGCTTGGAACCACTATAAAAACAAGTAAAAATGACTGAGAACAAAACCCTTCAGGAGCGGAAGGATGTGTCCGCCACCTTTGTCGTACTGGCAGTACTGTTCTGCGTCTGCCTCATCACATCAAATCTTTTTGTGCCACGTCTGTGGCGGGTAGGAAACACTTCGCTCCAGCTGTCAGCTGCGGTGATAATATTCCCCATTTCCTACATCATCAATGACCTGCTCACCGAGGTCTATGGCTACCGCCGTGCCATGTGTGTAATCTGGATGGGATTCGGGCTCAGCGCCTTTGTGGCTGTGGCAGCACATATTGTTACAATACTGCCGGAACCTATCTATCCCGACAGCCGGGAGGTGGCGGACAGTTTCAACCGGCTGTTCGGACTTATACCGCGCACCACCATTGCATCATTGATAGCATTCATACTTGGCTCCCACATGAACGCGTGGGTGATGTCGGCCATGAAGATTGCCACAAAAGGCCGCGGGTTTGGCTGGCGTGCCATAGTATCAACAATTGCCGGAGAGCTCTCGGACTCCATCATTTTCTATCCGCTGGCTTTCCTGGGCACCATGCCGATAGCCACCATACTGTCTATCGTGCTTACACAGGTTACGGTTAAGACTGTCTATGAAATTGTAATCCTGCCGGTAACAAGTATAATCTCACGCCGCCTCAAGTCTAAGGAGGGTATCGATACTTTTGATTATGACATCAAGTACAATCCGTTTAAGCTCAAATATCAGGAATAATGTCTGAAAACAGAAAAGAAGAGGGCCTGACCGCGCTTGGCGGCAAGACCACATACTCAAACGAATACAATCCCGGCCTGCTGGAGGCCTTTGAGAACCTCAACAGGGAGAATGACTACTGGGTACGTTTCAACTGCCCTGAGTTCACCACCCTGTGCCCAATAACCGGACAGCCTGACTTTGCCGAGATCCGTATCAGTTATATACCTGATGTAAAGATGGTTGAGAGCAAGTCTCTTAAACTTTACCTGCACAGTTATCGCAATCACGGCGGGTTCCATGAGGACTGCGTGAACCGCATCATGAAGGATCTGATAAAGCTGATGGACCCCAAGTACATTGAGGTGACCGGATTCTTTGTCCCCCGTGGCGGAATATCAATCTACCCGTATGCCAACTATGGCCGTCCAGGCACCAGGTTTGAGGAACTGGCCAATCAGCGCATGGCTACTCACGAGTGAGCGAGTTGCAGTGCGAGCAGCCCGGCATGTAGAACAGCCAGCCGTCAGCGCATGACAATACGAAACGGTCATGTCTGTGGTCATATGACAGTCTCAGGGGTTGCAGTTCCAGCTGACGGGTCTGACCGTTTTCTGTATAGGTGAGCGTACGCTCGCTCCAAATCTTGCCCGTGGCCGATGTAAAGACCGCGGGCATTCCGTTCATATATGTTCCGGCTATGAAGAAACTGTTGTCCGATGCCGCTATCGAACAGAAACTTGTTTCATCATAATATGAGTAGTAAGTACCGTTGAAATCCATAGTCGTGAAGGTTTCAAAATCCCGGGTACCGTATATGACTCCACCTTCTGTCAGGATAAGGGTGTTCTCTTTCGTACAGGCTATACCCACCACCCTGTCGGCATTACCGCTTATCCTACTGCGGCACAGCTTTCGGCTCCTGCCGTTACGTTCTGCCTTATAGACCATGCCGTCTGGGGTTACGGCAAGTACATAGTCATCCCTGATATCTATACCCGCTATATCTGTCTTGAGCCGGATGCTGTCCGTGACATGCTTTTGGACATCGGCAAAACAGATCCTGCCGTCAGAATATGCAATTACCAGCCCAGTCCCAAAAGGCTTGACATCCACCGTTTGAGGTGTTGCGGCATTAATATGAAAAAGTGCCGCTGACCAGAGCAGAGCAATGGTCAGTGACACTTTTGATAGTATGTTCCCCGAAAGGATCATTTACTGCTTATGCTGAACCTGTCAAAGTCTGCCTTGAACGGAGCGGTCTGTGTTGCAGGAGTTGCCGGGACTCCCTGACCGCCGGCCGGCATACGCATGCTTCCCATACGGGCGTTGGCTGCACCAAGGGCGGCCATCACACCTGCCTGAATATCCTTCAGTATAACATCTACCTGTCCAGCCTCAACCCATTTCTTTCCGTCGGCCGAATAGAAGGCGGTATAAGTGCTGCCCGCCTTGACCAGACGCAGCCAGATGGTATTGTCCTTGACACCTGCATCAGCCAGAGGCACGTTCAGAGTGGCCTTGGCACTGCCGTTCTCCTCGGCATAGAGCTGCAGGCTTCCTACCTCAGGAGCTGCAGCAGCCTGTTGCTGTCCGCGACGGAATCCCTGAGCGGCATAAACCAGCTTGACAAAGTGAGAGTCATCCTGATAAGCCACCAGGCCTGCGTTCTGAGCAGGAGCAGCGGGTACGGCCGATGTCTGCAGCTTGGTCTCGATGGTCCAGTCTGTATTTGCACTCTGCAGAATCAGGTTCTGTGCGTTGTCGGCAGCTGCGTTGATATCGCCTGCTGCTGCGGTAATCTCCAGCACGCCGCCGCTGAGTGAGTAACCGGCCTTGTCTTCGCGGATAACGCTCCACTGCTTGCCAAGCGAACTGCCGTTGAACTCATCGGATGTACCCTTGGTACCGAAGTTTACCATATAGGTGTCTGCATCGCCGGTAATGGGATCGGCAACGGTAACAACTGCAGTGCCGGGCACCTTAGCAGCCTGCTCGACAGTTGCGGTAATGTTCTTTGCCTTGGCCATGGCGATAACCTTGGAGGGTTTGCTTGTCAGCACGCTGTACTGTTTGCGGCCGGCCTTAAGCAGAGACTTGCTGCCGCTCTTGAGGCTTGTCAGTGTAAGATCAGGGTTCACCTTGACAGAGTAGCTGTCTGTAACGCTCCGTCCATTATATGTAACGATTGTGGTGATTGTTGCTATGCCTGAACCCTTGGCTGTGAGCAGACCTGATTCGCTTACCTGGGCTACATTCGGATTGCTGCTTACAAACTCCACCGTTGCTTTGTCAATATCCAGGAAAGAGTCATCAGTAAGTGCTGCTGATGTAATGAACTGAGCAGTTTCACCTATCTCAAGGACTGATACCCGGCAGTCAGAAACCACAGTCTTGAGCCTGGGAGTGAAGTGACCGTTCATGGTGGCCGATACGGTTCCGCGGATATCCTGTGACGATGAACCTATCTCAAACAGATAACGGCCCGAGTCATAGGTGATACGATCCTTGTCCATATCCCAGAACCAGAGGTCAGCGCAGTCAATCTCAATCTCTACGCGGCGGGTCTGGCCACGTGGGATGGTAACACGCTTGAATCCCTTGAGCCTCTTGATGGGACGCTGCAGCGATGCAGGACTGTCGGGAGTCCTGACATAAATCTGCACCACCTCATCGCCATCATAATCGCCTGTATTCCTTACATTTACGCTTACTTTTATCTTATCATCGGGAGTAATTGAACTCTTGCTGACGGTAAAGTCCGAATACTCAAACGTGGTGTAGCTCAGGCCATAACCGAACTCATATGATACCGGCTTGGTAAAGTACCACAGCGTACGACCGGGCTTGCCATTACCGGCACGCAGCGTATAGTCTGTAATGGGAGGCAGATCCTTAACAGACTTGTACCATGTGGCGTTAAGTTTACCGCCAGGGGTAACGTCGCCAAACAGTACCATAGGTATTGCGGCGCCCTGCGCCTGGCCATTATAGCCGGTCCACAGAATGCCGGGTACATTCTCAAGGTTCTTGAAATCCTCAACCTCAACGCAACCCAGAGTCTGCATCACAACTACGGTATTCTTGTTCTCCTTAGCCACTGCCTGGATCAGTTTGACCTGATTGCCCGGCAGGTTAAGTGTCAAACGGTCAGCCTCCTCGGTTGCGGTGTTCTCATCGGTTCCCACGAATACTATGGCTACATCCGATTTACGTGCGGCCTCAAGTACATCCTTGTCAATCTCCTCATCCTCAGGAGCCTTGTAAACAAGATAAAGGGTCTGGGGACCATTGTAACCCAGTCGGTTTACCTTCTCCTCCATGGGAGTACTGGCGCCGTATACTCCGCCTACCCTCTTGCCCGATGCACGGGTGGCCTCGATGGTGCTGATAAGGTTACCCTCGGGTGAGCCCACGTGAACCTCAATGATACCGCCCTCGGTGGGAATATTGGCACCTATGGTTATCTTGTCCACATTAATCAGGTCAATGTTCTCATATGCTGTCCATGAGCCGTCATCGATGGAACGTACCTGCTCCTCAGTACCCATACCTGAACCAACGGTTATACCCTCGGATGATGAGCTGTACTGGGTGGCGTCATGATGTGTCTTGGTACCGTCAGCCTTCTCAAGGTCAAAATATGCAACATAAAGCAGGTTACTCTTGCTCTTGGTGCTTCCGCCCTGTGCCAGGGTCACCTCTATGTCCAGCCCCTTGTCAGCTATGTACTTGCTTATACCGGCGTACGGACTGGTACGGCTGGACTGCTCGGGACGACCGGAGTACGGTCCAAGCTCCACGCGGTCAGCCTGCGGACCTATCAGAGCTATACTCTTTATATCATTAAGGTTGATAGGCAGAGCCTTGGTCTCAGTAGCCGCCACCTTATCATTCTTAAGCAGGACCGGAGTGCGTGTAGCCACCTCCAGGGCTATTGCCTGACTACGTTCTGAGTTTACTGTGCTGGCAGGAAAGTTTGCGTACGGCACCTTAATAAGCGGATCAAACTCACCGGTACGCATACGGATGGTGAACATGTTCACCAATGCACGGTCCATATCGGCTTCAGTTATCAAACCCTTCTCTAATGCGCTCAATGCAAAACGCTGATACACGCTTCCGCAGTCAGAGTCCACACCGGCCTTGAGTCCGGCAGCGGTTGCCTCTTCTGCTGTTTCCACATAATAATGACCTGTATAGATATCCTCAATTGCGGCGCAGTCACCTGTTACATATCCTTTCATGCCGTATGTACGGCGGGCGATAGTATCCAGATAAAGCGCACTGGCCGATGTAGGCACATGGTTCACAGCGTTGTAAGAAGACATGATTGATGGCAGGTTGTCCTTTTCAATCAGTTCTTTGTAGGGATAGAGATAAAACTCGCGCATATCCCGACTGTCCATATTGGAACTACCCACATGACGGTCGAACTCACTATTATTGGCAAAATAATGTTTGGCGCACGGTACCGCCTTTAAGTAATTGGGGTCACTACCCATCATACCACGCACGAATCCACCGCTCATCACAGCAGCCAGGAAGGGATCCTCACCGTAGCTTTCGCCGGTACGTCCCCAGCGAGGGTCACGTATGGGTTCTACAACCGGGCTCCAGAAAGTCAGGCCTTTGGTACCTGTCTGGAAAATGGCGCGGGCCTCATCGGCTATGACCGATGCTTCCAACTCCAACAGTTCAGGGTCCCATGTGGAGCCCAAAGCCACACTGCCGGGAAATGATGTCGGTCCTTGTAATCCCACCGAAGCATTGGCACCTGACAGCACTCCGTGAAGGGCCTCGCTCCATACATTATATTGTTTAATACCCAAACGTGGCACAGCAGCCATATTGTTGCCGAGCAACGCCTGTTTTTCTTCCAGAGTAAGACGTGAAACCAAATCAACGGCACGCTCCTCAAATGAATAACTGGTGTTCCTGAAAACAGGAACATTTTCCTGCGCCGCAATATCACCACCAACAATGGATGATATCACTGCAATGGTCAGCAATCTTTTCAGTGAATTTCTCATATTGTTATGTAATAAATTGTTTGCTATCCGTTCAACAAACCTTATCTATTCCTGGAAACAAATATAATGTTTTTACTTCTATTTATTGTAAATCCAAACTTGTATTTTTGCAATCGTAAAAATGAAATTACCCAGATGAGTGAATTGAAAACGCCCCGTGAGCTAGGTACGGAAAAAATAGGAAAACTTCTTTTCAGATATGCTGTGCCTGCCATGATTGCTATGCTGGCATCATCACTTTACAATATTGTCGATCGCGCGTTCATCGGTCACGGAGTGGGAGCCATGGCTCTATCCGGTCTTGCTGTAACATTCCCGCTCATGAACCTGTCAGCTGCGCTAGGTTCTATGGTCGGAGTTGGGTCCGGAACAATGATTTCAATAAAGCTGGGACAGAAAGATAATGAAAGTGCACAGACCCTATTGGGTAATTCCATTACCCTGAACATCCTTATCGGAATCCTGTTCGGAGCACTTTCACTCATATTTATCAACCCTGTGCTAAAGCTTTTCGGGGCTACCGATGTAACCATAGGATACGCCCGCGAATACATGACCATAATACTTGCCGGCAACGCCTTTACACACCTCTATCTTGGAATAAACTGTATTCTACGTGCAGCAGGACATCCCAACAAAGCGATGATCGCCACCATAGGAACAGTCCTATTGAACACCTTCCTGGACTATCTGTTTATAATGGTGTTTCACTGGGGAATAATGGGTGCAGCCATAGCAACAGTTATTTCACAGGTGCTGGCATTTGGATGGCAATGTTTCCAGCTCTCTGACAAAAGTGAGCTTATACATCTCAAACGCGGTACGTTCCGGTTACATTGGGATTTGGTTAAGAATATGCTTACAATAGGCCTCTCACCCTGTCTGATGAACGCCGCCGCCTGCCTTGTAGTGCTGCTGATCAATCGTGGCCTTTTAAAATACGGGAGTGACGTTGCCATAGGAGCATACAGTATAATTAATAGTATTGGATTTATTTTCATCATGATGGTCATGGGATTCAACCAAGCCATGCAGCCGATTGCCGGATATAATTACGGTGCAAAACAGTTCCCTCGCGTTCTTAAAGTTCTTTATATGACACTTTTTGCCGGGACCTGTGTTACGACATTGGGATTTGTCGTGGGAGAGTTCATGCCAAACCTGTGTATCAGGATTTTCACCAATGATTCTGAACTGTCGCTTATAGCCCGCAACGGTATGCGTATCAACTTCCTGATATTTCCGCTGATAGGCTCTCAAATGGTAACCGGAAACTTCTTTCAGAGTATCGGTATGCCGGGAAAATCCATACTCATGTCACTCTCGCGTCAATTGTTGCTGCTTATACCTTTCCTCATCATTCTTCCCCGTTACTACGGAATAAACGGTGTCTGGTACAGTATGCCGGCATCCGATGCACTTTCAGTAATCCTGGGATTCTCACTGCTGATTCCACAGATAAGAAAGCTAAAACTTGAAACCGCTCAAAACCAATGAATATGGACAAACATTATTGTATTTGTATAGGCCGAAAGTTCGGAAGTGGAGGCCGGAACGTGGCAAAACTGGTTGCTGACAGACTTGGCATAAGGGTCTATGACAGGGATCTTCTGAAAACAGCATCGGAAAGCAGCGGATTCAGTGAGTCATTTTTTGATGAGGCTGATGAGGAGAAAACGCGTAAAGGACTACGCTCGCTCTTCATGAACCATCTGACAGGAAGCGGGCTCACCAACAACTATCTCAGCAACGAATCAATATTCAAGATGCAGAGTGAAGCCATCAAGACCATACACGAAAGGGAAGACTGTATCTTTATCGGTCGTTGTGCCGATTACGTACTACGCGACTGCGACCGGATGCTCAACGTATTCATAGCTGCCAACTTGGATGACAGAGTGGATCGTATCTGCCGTCATGCAGGGGACGAACTGAATCAGCGCAAGGCCCTTTCACTAATAGAAGATATAGACCGCAGACGCTCCTCCTATTACAACTATTTCACCGGACGTACGTGGGGTGACCCGGCAGTATATGATATCTGTCTGAACAGCACTGTATTAGGCTATGAAAAATGTGCAGAGATTATAGCGACGCTTGCCACAGAACGACTCAGAATATGAAAAAAATAGGCATAATTTCCGACACGCACAGTTACTGGGATGAGCGTTACGCCACTTTCTTCAACGGATGTGATGAGATCTGGCATGCCGGCGATGCCGGTTCGGCCGAGATACTTGACCGTCTTTCAAACATTGCCACTCTGAGAGCTGTTTACGGCAATTGTGACGGACAGGACGTACGTCGTTTCACAACGGAGATTTACCGTTTTAAAGTCGAGGAGGCAAATATCATGCTGAAGCACATAGGAGGCTCACCCGACCATTACGATCACTCTGTCAGGGAACAGTTACAGATTGAAACACCGGATCTTTTCGTATGCGGGCATTCCCATATTCTAAAGGTTATGCATGACCGGAAATTGGACATGCTCTTCATAAACCCGGGAGCGGCAGGACTGCAAGGCTGGCAGAAAGTTCGCACATTGGTACGTCTGGAAATCGATGGAAAACAGTTCAGGAACCTTGAAGTATATGAAATAAAACGGGATAACCTTATTTGAACAGGAATTGTAATTGTGGATTTATCCCGCTACGCAAAAAAAAACACTCATGAATTAAACTTTTAGGAATTTCTGATATCTTATTGATGCCAAAAGATATAATTGTCTTACTAAATAACACAGAACAATGAAGAAAGTATTATTTGCAATTGCAGCTCTTTTTATTTCCACTATGAGCTTTGCACAGGGATTCGGAGGCGGTTTCGGAGGCGGCCAGGGTATGAACATGAACCCGGAGGATATGGCTAAGCGTCAGGCTGACCGTCTGAAGGAACAGTTGTCACTGACACAGGTCCAGTACGATTCGATTTACAACATGTATCTGGCCAGCAGCAAGGAGCAGGCAAAACGCCGTGAGCAGATGCAGAACGGAGGCCAGCAACCAGGCCAGGGTGATATGCAGGCCATGATGGAACAGATGCAGAAACAGCGTCAGGCTCAGGATGCCAAGATCAAATCATTTCTGACTGATGCCCAGAAGAAGACATACGACGAGCTTCAGGAACAGCGTCGTCAGCGTCAGGGCCAGGGTGGTTTCGGTGGCGGCCAGGGTGCTCCACAAGACGGTTTCGGAGGTGGCAGACCTCAGGGTGGCCAGGGAGGTCCCCAGGGAGGCAGACCCAGGAACAACTAATCATTATGACTCATTTAAATAAAGGCTGTCTTATGGGCAGCCTTTATTCTTTTTTGCCGGATAGAGTTTTTTGCGACACAATAGATATTCTGAATGTACAAAAACAGTAACTTTGCAGAATAACAAAAAATCACCAAGATGAAGACATATCTTGTAACCGGTGCCGCAGGTTTTATTGGCGCAAATTTCATCAAGTACATTCTTTCACATCATGACGATGTCAAAGTGGTAGTTCTGGACCTTCTCACATATGCGGGAAACCTCGGAACAATCATGAAGGACATTGACAACAAGCGTTGCTTTTTCGTCAAAGGCGATATTTGCGACCGTGAACTTGCTGACAGTCTTTTCAAAGAGTATAATTTTGACTACGTGGTGAATTTTGCGGCAGAAAGTCATGTGGACCGTAGCATAGAAAATCCTCAGCTGTTCCTGATGACCAACATTCTGGGAACACAGAACCTGCTGGATGCCGCACGCCGTGCATGGGTTACAGGCAAGGACAGTTCCGGCTATCCCGTTTGGAGAGAAGGAGTCCGCTACCACCAGGTATCAACCGATGAAGTCTATGGCAGCCTCGGTGCCGAAGGTTTTTTTACGGAGCAGACACCACTCTGTCCCCACAGCCCCTACAGTGCCTCCAAGACCAGTGCCGACATGTTCGTTATGGCCTATCATGATACATATCACATGCCAGTTACAATAACCCGATGCAGCAACAACTATGGGCCATATCATTTCCCGGAGAAACTTATTCCTCTCATAATAAAGAACATTCTTGAAGGCCGTAACCTGCCTGTATATGGTGACGGCAGCAATGTACGCGACTGGCTCTATGTGGAGGATCACTGCAAGGCAATTGACCTGGTAGTACGCAAGGGACGTGAAGGTCAGGTTTATAATGTGGGCGGCCACAACGAAATGAAGAACATTGATATTGTCAAACTCACAATAAGCACCATACGACGCCTAATGACTGAAAATCCTGAATATCGTAAGGTCCTTAAAAAGAAAGAGATTCTTCCCAATGGTGAGATTAGCATTGACTGGATTAACGATGACCTGATTACATTCGTCAAGGACCGTTTGGGTCATGACCAGCGCTATGCAATCGATCCATCCAAAATCACTGCAGAACTTGGATGGTATCCCGAGACACGTTTTGCTGACGGCATAGTCAAAACCATTGAGTGGTATCTGAACAATCAGGATTGGGTCAACGACGTAACCAGCGGAGATTATCAGAAATATTACGATCGCATGTATTCCGGACGTTGAACCGGTAAAAAACATACAGATCAAAAAAGCCTGATAGCTTTATGCCACCGCGCAGCCTATGAGTATCATAAGTTGCGCGGTAAGTATTCTAAGGAACATAGTAAGAGGATATACCGTAGAATATGCCACAGCAGGAGCATCGTGGTTTGTCTGGTTATTTGCGAATGCCAATGCCGGAGGATTAGTGCTCGCACCAGCCACCAGACCTATAATACTATAATAGTTCATACCATGCCGTTTTCTCGCCACCAATGCAGTTATGAACACCGGGATTACAGTAATAAGCAGACCTGCAAGCATGTATGTCAATCCGTCACCCGAAGTCAGGGTCTCCACAAAGCTGACGCCTGACCTTATGCCCACGCTTGCCAGAAACAAGGAAATGCCTACCTCACGCAGCATCATGCTGGCACTTGCCTTGGTATAAGTCACAAGCCCCATTTTATAACCGAAACGGCTTATCAGGATAGCCACTATAAGCGGACCTCCGGCAAGACCCAGTTTCATGGGAGTGGGAATGCCCGGGATATTGAATGGAATGCATCCGAAAAGTACACCCAACAGAATACCTATGAATAAAGTGGCTATATTAGGAGCATCCAAGCGCTTGAGCTCATTGCCCACACGCTGTGCTACAGCGGCTACACTGCTCTCCTTTCCTACTACCGTAAGCCTGTCACCTATCTGAAGTGTAAGACTCGCAGATGCAAACAGTTCTGTTCCTGAACGGACCACACGGGTGATTGTCACGTCATATATGCTTCCAAGATGGAGTTGTCCCAGTGTCTTCCCGTTCAACTTGTCCTTGGTTATCACTATACGGCGAGACACCAACGGCTCGTTCCCTTTGACATTGTCCCACTCCACTTCCACAAGTGAACCTAGCAAGGCAAGAATAGGCTCTGCATCATCCTCTGAACTAACCACACACATCTGATCGCCCAGAAAGACAGGCGTATCGCGGTGAGGTGTTAACACTTTGCCATCATGCAGGATGCGTGAGCAGATGAATTCACGGTTAAGGATACGCCTTATCTCAAGAACAGTCTTTCCCGCAAGCCTTTCATTCTGCATTTCAATATACTGACGTTCAGGTTTTACACTGGTATCCTGCTGTTCCTGAAGGTCCAGTTCATTATTTTCAACATCATCCTTAATCCTACAGACTGCCTTTACTATCATTGGTACCAGAATAACCCCAAGAACAGCCAATGGGTATGCACATGCATAACCGTTAGCTATATCCACATTCTCCAGACCGACCTGACGTAAAGCCTCTTCGGCAGCACCAAGTCCCGGCGTATTAGTCACTGCACCACTTAACACCCCAACCAACATAGGAAAACTGTCCGAATCATTTCTGTCAAAGAGCAGAAAATAAACTCCAATAGCGACAGCAACATTCATCATAACCATGAGCAGTGCAAGCCTATTCATTCTCATGCCGCCCTTCCTGAAAGATGTGAAAAAGGAGGGACCCACCTGAAGGCCGAGACTGTAAACAAAAAGTATAAGACCGAAATCCTGAATAAAACTTATTGTCTTCGGATTACCTGTAAAACCGAAATGACCGGCCACAATGCCTACGAACAGAATGAATGCCACACCCAGCGAAATGCCCCGGAATTTAAGTTTCCCTAAAGCAACACCCACAGCAATCACAAAAGAGTAAAGCAGCAACATGTGTGCGACCGATTCAGGATCAAACAACAAAGACTTTATCCATTCCATTGTTTTTCAGTATTTTGTATTTCCAATGCCTATAACAGAACTTTTTTCGGATGCAAATTTACTTACATTCCGGCCACAAAACATCTTCCTTAACTTATTTTATCGCAAAAAAGCGATATTTATTCATAAAATATAAATAGGATAGTCAACCGAATTATGTAACTTTGCATGCCTATTTATAATTTAGGTAACTAAAGACGGAAATATCCTATCAAACAAGTAATATTTTATGTCAAACTACAAAGAAAAACTCTTCTCAGAGTTCCCGCCAGTATCCACCGAGGAGTGGATGGCCAAGATCACAGAGGATCTTAAAGGTGCGGATTTTGAGAAGAAACTCGTCTGGAGAACCAACGAGGGATTCAAGGTTCAGCCGTTCTACCGTCAGGAGAACCTGGAGGGCCTTGACACAGAGACCAAACCCGGAGAATTTCCCTACAAACGCGGCACCAAGGCCTGCAACACATGGTTTGTACGCCAGGGTATCAGCACCAAGGACATCAAGGAGGCCAACGCCAAGGCTCTTGACATTCTTAACAAGGGTGTTGACTCCCTCAGTTTCTGCTGCCGCGGCCGCCTGATTGAGGGTGCCGATCTGGAGGCACTGCTGGAGGGTATCTGCGCAGAGTGCGTAGAGCTCAACTTCAACACCAAGCCCCAGCTTGCTTGCGCACAGGCCCAGGCTCTTGTGGACTATTTCACCAGGAAAGGTTATGACCTGAGCACACTGAAGGGTTCAATCGCATATGACCCCATCGCTTCAATGCTCAGGCACGGTGTCGAGTGCGGTCTTGATGACGCTGCCAAGCTCATTGAGATACTTGAGCCCCTCAAGAAGTTCCGCGCACTCACCGTCAAGGCCTCAATGCTCACTGACAGCGGCGCATTCTGCTATCA
>DBYG01000029.1:0-785 GCA_002310175.1 Bacteroidales bacterium UBA1192 | reverse complement strand
CTCACCGAGGCCGGCGTTCCTGCCGATAAGGTAGCCAAGAAGATACAGTTCAACATGGGTATCGGCTCCAACTACTTCATGGAGATTGCCAAGTTCCGCGCTGCACGTATGCTGTGGGCCAAGATTGTGGAGGCCTACAAGCCCGAGTGCCACTGCGGCAAGAACCCCGAGGACGGCATATGCCGTTGCTCTTGCAAGATGTTCATCAACGCAGTCACCACCAAGTATAACCAGACCGTGTTTGACCCGTACGTTAACCTGCTCCGTTCACAGACCGAGGCCATGAGCGCCGCTCTGGCAGGTGTAAACTCAATAACAGTCACCCCGTTCGATGCAGCATATCAGAAATCTGATGATTTCTCGGAGCGTCTGGCCCGCAACCAGCAGCTGCTGCTCAAGGAGGAGTCACATCTGGATAAGGTGGTCGATCCCGCCGGCGGTTCATACTACATTGAGAACCTGACCGAGGCTCTGGCCGAGCAGGCATGGAAGCTCTTCCTCCAGGTTGAGGATGAGGGCGGTATGCTGGCATTGGTAAAGGCCGGTAAGGTTCAGGAGGCAGTCAACACCACCAACGCCACCCGTCATGAGAACGCCGCCAAGCGTAAGGAGTCACTTTTAGGAACCAACCAGTTCCCCAACATCAAGGAGATGTCCGAGGGCCGTGTCCCCAAGACCTGCGGTTGCTGCTGCAAGGCTGAAGGTGAGGCTACCATCGCAACCCTTGACAGTTCACGTATAGCATCAGAGTTTGAGGCATTGCGCCTGCAGACCGAGGCCAGCGG
>DBYG01000049.1:802-3549 GCA_002310175.1 Bacteroidales bacterium UBA1192 | reverse complement strand
TGCAACCAGGTAACCCTCCAGTATGGTTCCCGACGCATCCTGGACCGCCTTGACTGGACTATCCGCAAGGGTGAGCACTGGGCGCTACTGGGACCTAACGGAAGCGGTAAATCCGCCCTTCTGAGCATGGTCTATGCCGATAATCCCCAGTCATACGCCTGTGACATAGCCCTGTTCGGCCGTCCGCGCGGCACCGGCGAGAGCATCTGGGAGATAAAAAAGCACATAGGATACGTATCGCCCGAAATGCACCGCTCCTACTGCCGCCGCTATCCCGCACTCGACATAGTGGCATCGGGCCTTCACGATACCATCGGTTTGTATAAAAAAATTACCGACCAGGAAAGAGAGGCATGCCGTGTATGGATGAACATATTCGGAATAACCAGCCTTGAAGGCCGCGACTTCCTGGAACTCTCGAGCGGAGAGCAGCGCATGATCCTGCTCGCCCGCGCGTTCGTCAAGAACCCCACCCTTCTGATTCTCGACGAACCGCTCCACGGACTGGACCGCCACAATCGTACGCTTGTCATGGAGATAATAAAGGCCTTCTGCGCACAACCGCAGAAGACCCTTATCATAGTTACTCACTATCCGGAGGAGCTACCCACTACCATAGACCACACCTACACACTGGTGCGTCATTCCTGACTTTAAAAAATCCTGACAAATTCCTCGCTCAGGATTCCGATGTTACAGAGCTTACAACTGGAACAGATCGTTCACGCTCTTGCCAAAATAGGCCGACAGTTTGAGCGCCAGCTCCGTCGAAGGAATGAACTTTCCGTTCTCAATTGCGAATATCGTCTGGCGTGAAACCCCAATGGCATTAGCCAGATCCTGCTGCGAAATCCTAAGGATCGCCCGCTCAACACGTATATTATTCTTCATTGCCGCTCTCAATTAAGTTCTTAGCCAACACCTTCCTCAGCACCAGCGCATACACCAGCGCTACCAACGGCACCCAGGTCAACGGGGCCAATGTGTTTCTAACTCCCTCTATTATGTCATAATGTGCACCTGGACTCCAAGAGCCTTGGTGTCTGACCATAATCATAGACAATGTAAAAGAGCACTGTCTGGCTAACAACTCCGCTATCAGATAGTAGATGACGAAATAGGCCAGCATCCTTGCTCTGATATGACTGATGAACTCATCCTCATGATCCTCACGGGAGAGGCAAACCATCAACAATCCGATATACGGCAGCAATACTATAAGTCTGCTTACAGTGATATAAATCCTAATATAGACCTGCCTGTCAGGAGTACGTCCTATCACATCCATGCTGTTAACCAGTACATTTCCCAGATAATATATTACCAACGGAATAAGTACAGCCGATGTAATCAGTATATACCAACCGGCCTTCTTACAACGGAACGGAAGAAGCATCGACTTGAATCCGTTGCCGTTACCGAACCGTACCATCAGTTTCAGAAGAACTATATACAGAAGTGCCAAAACATAGTAATTGGACAGCCAATACGTTGCTTTATAGAAAAGCCTGACAGATACGGAATTGTTGACAACAGAAAGCCGGCTCTCATTCACCATCTGTCCAATAGCGTCAAAAACAGTATCAGACAGAATATAGCCACCGGTTATCATCTCTTTTGTTGCCCTTGAAATAAAGAGTAGAATAACAACAATGGTCAATGCCCGATATCTTGCCGAAGTAATATACTCGTCCTCGACCTTCTCACCCGAAAAACATACAAGCAATATGCCGACAGTAAGAAGCAGGTCACCTGTCCTTAACAATCGAAAATAGGCAATCTGGCTTTCCAGCATAACATGCAAACAGAAGAAAAGCACAGAGCAAACAGCAACAATGGCCAACGCCGCGAATCCCACATTCTGCCATTTATGAGGCAGCAAAGTCAAATGTTTCCTATAATCTTTCATATAACCAAATTACTCGTTATCACTCTTCATTACCACTCTCGATTGTATTCTTAGCCAGCACCTTTTTCAGGACCTGCGAATAAACGACAGCCAACAACGGGAACCAGGACAACAATCTCATGATCAGCACAAAAAGCTGTGCGACATATGCACGATTGTTCATAGTTCGGAACTGGTACAATTGCCACAGATTTTCTGACAGTCCACTAATCATTCCTACAACCAGATAGAATATTGCAAAATAAATCAAAATGCGTACCCTGATAAGGCGTATAAACTCATCCTCCTGCTTCTCTTTGCTCAGGCATATGAATATCAGGGCAATATATGGAATCAATATCATCAGTCGCAACAACGTTGAGTGTTTCTCATACATTTCATGTAAATGTCCGAATATCGCGTCCAGGATAACGATCGCAACAATCATTACCATTGAAACAATGAGAAGGTACCAACCAACTTTCTTATAATTGTTGGGAAGCAGAATCGATTTGTTGCCGTTTTCAATGCCCAGGCGTTTCAATACCTTAACAAGAATGATATAAATAACCATCGTGAAGTTCACAGAGCCGATAAAACCGATAATCTGACGTGTTATCCTGAATGCAGAAGACCCCATAATATCGGCTATAACATTCATACCCGCTAAATTCCGATTGAAAACAAAAGAATGAAGGGAACCATACATCATCTCCCCACTGGCTCTCAACACAAAATACAGGAACATAGCTATGGCAAGGGCGCGATAACGCACGGATGAAATATACTCATCCTCCTCTTTTTCTTTCGATAGACAAGCTATCATCAATGCAACCGAAACAGGAAGATGTAAAATCCC
>DBYG01000049.1:0-748 GCA_002310175.1 Bacteroidales bacterium UBA1192 | reverse complement strand
CACAGCCAAAACACCGGCTGCAAACAAGGCCCCTGTCTGCCATCTGTGAGGCAAGAGCGTTAGATGTTTCCGATAATCTCTCATAATTGTAAAGTTTGATGCAACAAATGTAAAGCGCACTTTACAATATTCCAAGCAAATTTTACACTTTAACATTCATTAGGGGCACAAAAGGGACGGTTCTATCTGTGCCCTTTTTCCAAGAGAACTTTTGGGGTATCGGTATCAGAAACAGCGCAGAACTGTCAATTGGGTGACAACGTTCCGCAGCTACTCCGAGCCCCTCCGGACCCTAAACGTCGAACTCCTCCTTATAGCCCCCTTCGGGGTCTAACGTTCGTCAGACATGCGCCGTTCTTAACGGGATCCTCCAGGGCTCTCCGCTTTACGCTGCTGCACTGATGATCCCCCAATCGACAGTTCTGCTTCTGCGAATGGGAAACTCCGATACCGATACCCCAAAAGTTCTGTACACCTAGGATTATTTTCACAAGGGCACAGATAGAACCGTCCCTTTTGTGTCCCTTTTGTGCCCCTATTCTGATAGCAGTTGATTGTAGGTTTTCTGGCGTTTTGCGTAGTAGCGCCAGAGGAGACTGAATTTTGCTTGCTCGGGGATGTCTGCGGTTGAGGCCTTACGGAGGTTCTCCTGGCGGCTCTCAAGGAACTCGGGCTTGAGGCGGCGGAACTCACGGCGTGCACGCAGCACAGCCCTGAAATCGCCCCAGTGGAACTTGGCCAGGAACAT
>DBYG01000063.1 GCA_002310175.1 Bacteroidales bacterium UBA1192 | reverse complement strand
TGGAAACAAGTGTTAAAATCTGAAAATTTTTTTATTCCAACCCGCAAAAAGGTGCAGGCATGCGCTTGGTATACCCCTGAGCGTGGAATGTGGCAATAATGGTTCCGTTCTGGTCCTTTACCTGAACCTGGGCGGCTGGGATTTTAGGGTGGCGGCTGGTAAAATGGCCCTCGGCGGTAAGCACATCACCCAGTTTGGCCGATACGTGATAATATATGGTGGAGTTTATGGCAAAAGCCATATTCTCACCCTGATTGACGAGTGCTGCAAAAACCAGGTCGGCAAGAGTAAAGAGTGCTCCGCCCTGGCAGATGTTTCCGGCATTCATATGGTGCTCGGTAACGGTCATGGTAGCCTTTGCCGTTCCAGGCTTGACTTCAACAAGATCAATGCCTATGTACTTGGCGAACTTGTCGCCCTCATTGAGAAAATCTTTCAGTGTCATGATGTAAGGTGTTAATCGGCTGCAAAAGTATTCAAAAAAATGATGGCATCAATCAGTTCCTGCTGCGGGAAATCCATTGGGACGATGCCTATAGGCTTCTTATGGTTACCCAGGTACTCCAGCAGCCGTGCATTGGTGGTCCTGGCATTGCGTTTGATATTGGTGCTGATACCCGAGCCGGTATAGCCCGACAGATGGTTTATACACCATACACCCTCAGGGGCCGATGCAAACTCCCTTACCAAAGCGGTAACCTTATCCCATTTGGAATTGAGATAACCCGTTTTGGACCTGCCACCGTCGGTAAAAAAATCCTGCGCCCAAAGCACTGCACTGTTTCCGTCCGATGACACCATCCTTGACTGGCGTGACGATCCGTTTCCCGGCCAGCCCGCAACTACGGTGCCGGGATAATCCTTGCCTGCCGACGGCGAGTCCCTATGTATAATAAGTACACGCCCGCGCATATCGGCCACAGTCATATCTGCCCGAAACTTTGCCAGCATGTTTAAAGGGAAAACCGAGTTGATGACGTCCATGGTCATATCGACCGCCGTCTGACCGCCTCCGGCGCTGTTGGTCATGACTATGCAGAACTCCGTGGGGTTGAGTTCAAGTTTAGCCTTAAGCATTAGTAATGCTTCCCGGAATGTTATGTGACAGTCTGCGGGACCGTGATATATCAACAGATTACCATCCTCCAGCCTGGGCCTGAGGTCAAAGAAACGGATTCCCGCATCCCACTGTCCGTCAAGATCCGTTTTCTGGGTCCGGGCGTAGTGACGCATCGGGAACCTTACGCCCGACGTGCCTGAATCATGAGTTCCGGGAACGGAAACCCTGCACACCTCCAACGAATCGGGCAGTCCGGCCATCCATCCTTCATAGACAGTCTGAGCGCCGGCACTGAGTGTCAGCAAGAGTATTATCAGTATGGTAAAGTTCCTCTTCATCTGCCAGAACTGTATTTATTTTGAACGGTATATGCGGATCAGGGGATTCGATTCTTCTGTCATTTCCGGATAACGATTTCTGAGTACTTCATCATATTCGATGTTGCCGAATGTCGTTACCGTATAAAAAAATCCCTTGTAGTTGCTTGTAAAATAGGGGACTCTGGCATCGGCCCAGTCAACATTCTCACGGGGGTCCTGCATGTACAGATAAGAGGTCTTTCCGGTTTTCTTATCGTAAAAGGTCCTTACCATCCGGGTGTAACCGCCGCTGGGCTGCAGATTGAAAGCAAGCAGGCGGTCCGACTCATAGTACTGGCTTCGGTAAAACGAAGGCTGATACATACCGCCGTATTCCATCTCTATCATCTCCAATTCACCAAGTTCATCACAAACCATCCTGTATACGGGAATCAGGCTGTCGCCTATTATATGATAGAACAGTTTGGAATCATCCAATCCCATAAAGCCGACAACGGAGTCATTGACATGAACCAGGCATTTTCCGCCCATATACCCATTCGTATGAAAATCGACCGAAACAAGTTTACGTTTGATATTGAACTCCCCGTCGGTCAGCCAAAGGCCGGATGGATCATAAGAATCAAACGGAGTGAAGAACACGTAATTACCGTTTGGCAATAGGGCGAACTGTATGGCGTTGAAAGACAATTCGGCCCTGCTCACAAAAGATCCGTCCGTATTGTAACGCATTATCTCATGGTTACCGGTATAAATTACTATCTGATTATTGGCCTCATCAAGATCAAACAGACTGATGTTGACGTATTCACCGCGTCCGCGGCCCACCCTCTCAATCTTTCTGATAAACCGGCCGTCATCGGCATCAAACATCATGATACTGGTGGTTGTCTTCAGGAACAACGTGTCGCCCATTTGCCGGATGTCTTCAATCATGCCTACAAAGCTTTCAACTCCGGCAGTCTCAAGCAGGACCTCCCTAACTTCAAAAAGGTCCGATATGCTTGGCAGCGGAGCGGACTCGTCAAAGTCCAACGGGACAGTCAGATCAATCACATCAGCCGGAAGGTTTTCTTTCTTTTTATCGGAGCAGGAATCAAAAGCCGATAAGGACAGGACGCAAAGAAGGATAAAAAGGGCTCTTTTCATATCGCATTTATTAGTTGTTAATGCAAAGATAATATCTTTAAGATTCAACCTACCTATTAAATATTACCTTTGGACGCATTGTTAAACGACCCCTTTGC
>DBYG01000019.1 GCA_002310175.1 Bacteroidales bacterium UBA1192 | reverse complement strand
TCTATCTGACGGCCGTTCATGTCATACAGGTAAAGCACAGCATCTGCAACGCTGTTTTCAATATCACACCTGATTATTGTTCTTTCAGTGAAAGGATTCGGGCTGTTCTGGTAAAGGGCCGTATTAAGCACCGGAACATCTGGTCCATCAGACTGTTCCGTCAGGACAGAACCGCGTGTCTGGGCATGACCGGCACCTTTCTTGACTTCGTCAAGCTCAGTCTTCAGCTCCTGAATGGACTTTATAAGAACAGGCACAAGCTCCACATAGTTCACCGAAAGGTATCCGTTGCCGTCTTCATATACCAGTTCAGGGTATATCTCACGGAGTTCCTGGGCTATCAAACCGAAATGGGTCTGTTTCAAGACTGGCGAATCCGGCTCGAACTTATAGCTGGGGACAGAATCACCGGCATCAACCTCCACCTGTTTGAGATTGTAGGTCACCACATTCATGTCCATTATATCGTCAAGACTTCTTGAGGAGAAACTCCTTATGTTCTCCTTCAATCGGTAATCCGAATCTGTAAGCATGGACGGAGTGATTACTGCTCCTGTAACATATACAAAACCGTCAAAATAACCGGCCCAAGAATTATTACCCATATATACTCCATTAGGATGAGCACCAGATGAGCCATAGATTGCTGATCCAAAATTACCATCAACTATTGACGCACATATGGCATAATTATCTCCGCTATCATTAATATTACCTGCTTTGGCCCATATACCGAATGAGGACCCATAACCCAACTGACTGTTACCTGAAGCATCCACCTTTATACCATAATTATAATGATACTGGGAATTGTTGGAGATAACCTCAAGACCTATTCTTTCATCACTGTTCTGCCAGTCGGAATCCGTCCTTTGAATCCTTAGACCTTTCTTGAAATTCGTTGCATTGAAATCTGACAATATCTTAGAATTACCTCTTGTGTTTATGCTGAATTTTGACAACAGGGGGGTGTCTGAGTCATACAAGACACCTACTGCAGTCTTACCGCTCTCCTCAACAAGGAACTGTGCCCTTGAAACCATTGGCAAGAGCACTAATAGTAAAACAATAATAGATTTTCTCATAGCAATTTAAATCAAAGTTAGTAATAAGTGAATCAAAAACAAAATTTTGGCAGATAAACTATTCTATTTCAAACGTTCCATACCATAAAAGGCCATACGCATATATGTATAAGGTGTAGTTGCCTGCTGGAAGTGAGGTTAGATTAGCTAACACACTATAGGCTGGGTCATAGCTTTGATCGAACAATGTGATTCCCGTTTGAGATTCAGTAACTACCACACGAGAATCAATCAGTGATTCAAAAGAAACCGTCACTATATGGTTACTGACGGAAGCGGATACCTCATAAACTGAACGTGGATTGTTACCACCACCAGGAAATGGGACGCCGCCCTCTGACAATGGTATGTCATCATTTGCATTGACACTAAGGCTCAATACCATCATTAACACCGAAATAAAAAATCTTGTTTTCATAATTGTTGGGGTTTGTTAAATCATGACATCAAATATATATAAAAATAAATCTGAAATACAAAACTGGGACAGAAACATTTGTGACAATTTGTCACAATTGAATATCAACGAATTACGTAACAATTATTACTATTTCGCAGATTTATGTTTAATTCACTGGGACAAAAAACAGTTCATACTGGTCACCGAGTTTTTCCTTCAGACGGCTTTTGTTCTTACGGAAAGTGTCATCCGAAAGATTGATTATGCTACAGATAAGAGTCTTGTCAAACTGAAGATAACACATTATCATCTGTAACATTTCATCAGCATTAACATAGGGGAAGTTGACCTTGTAATATGATATTATGCGGGAGAAACTGAGAGTAAGATCATGGACATATACTATTCTTTCTCTCTTTTCAACTACGGCAAAAGGTCCGGTTCTTGAATATAACCTGAATGAAGGACTCTTTTGCCAGATCTTTTTTCCGGATTCCAGCATTTCCTTTGGTGTGGCATCCGAGGCGGGTAAGTTCTCAGGATTATTCCATGACTCATCGCTTAACTGGATGTAATTCCTGTCATAAAGGTTTCTCAAACGCTGGATTATTATAATGGAAGACAAGGCCAGTAATACAACCAGAATGAGACATACAGCAAAGAATCTTATTTTGAACACACGTTCATGAAGACTCGCTATTTCTGCTCCGTGTGCAATCTCCAGCTTTGCTATATCATCCGTCTCCCTGATTACCCTTATCGAATCAAGAAGTTCAGAATAAGCGGATGCATATTCTGATGCCGTTGCTGTATCGCCAA
Source organism: Bacteroidales bacterium UBA1192 (assembly GCA_002310175.1). Lineage (GTDB taxonomy): Bacteria > Bacteroidota > Bacteroidia > Bacteroidales > Bacteroidaceae > Colenecus. The sequence continues at coordinate 55,131 of DBYG01000019.1, read as the reverse complement.
GCATGGCAGACAACTCATACAGTCTGCGGCTGTTCTCGCAGCTTGAATATACATCGCAAGGGTATTCGGAGGACTTGATAAAATACGAATATGCCGAATCATATTCAGACAGTCTATAAAAAGCATCGCCTTTCAGACTATACCCTGCACCCTTAAACCCTGGTGTCTCCGACAAATAACGGTTCAGATAATGGAGCGCGGAATCACAGTTGGAATGACCGAACAAATGGATCTTAGCTAGTTGCAAGAGTGATTCACTCCGGTAGAAAGCCGGAAGACTACTGTTTGATTGAAGACGCATGAAAGAGTCATATACTTCACTAAAGTGTTCATTGCGCAACCCTATTGTCGCTATCCAATAGTCTGCGTATGAGACTATTGAAGAATCATTAAGGCGTAAACCGTTGTCACGGCTTGGAATGAAAAAGGATAAAGCTGAGCCATACATCGCCCTTTCAATGTAGCATTTGCCAAGATTAAGTTCCGCAAGGGCGTAATAGCGGATTAAAGTGTCTGGGAACAGGTCAATAGCATTTAAATAAGCATTTATGGCATAATAATTGTTCCCAAACTCAGAATACACGCACCCCTGTGAATACCAGGCCATTGCCGCACGGTATCTGCGGAGCCTGGATACATTCTTGTACGGTGTCCCGTAATATTCAGTGGCTGTCTTTATCAGGCTGTCTGATTCTATTTCCCTGTACAGCTTGTAGTCAAGCTGTGTCTTGAGAACGGCATACCACGCTTTCCGGCCTCGTCCTCCGGGTTCAGGGATGGAAGAGAGCAGAGTGTCAGCTTTGGCCGGATCGGTTTCAAGCAGCCTTTCAACCGCATCAAACGGTTCCTGCTCCCCGCTTCCACATGATAAGAGACCCATGCACAGAAGCAGGGCGTTCACTACAGTCAATATGTATGGCTTTACATTCATACACGATTAGTGGTTTGTTGTTACTGCTCTCAGGGTTAATATATTATCAATTGCGAAATTAAAAAAAATCAATATGTTGAGAAAAAAATTCAGAAAATATTGTCAATCCACCGTTTGCGTACAAATGATGCTTCTCCGGCTGGAAAAAACTGCCGGAAAGCCTGTACATTTTTCCCTTCAACCTTAGGAAAACTTCATTTTACGACGTGAAATGTAATTTTACGACAAGAAACGTACGTTTTACGTCGTAAAATGAAGTTTTTCCAGGCAGAGGGTATTTTTTCTACGGTATATATGTTCATTATTTATAGCTGCAATCAAAACACATTCTTGAGGAAATGATGTAATTTTGCGGAAACAACAGAAAAAAACAACAGTCGTTTATATGGAATTGATGGAGAGCATCATTGCGCGGGCCAAGGAGAACAGGCAGCGCATTGTGTTGCCGGAGGGTACTGAGGAACGTACGCTGAAGGCTGCGGACAGGGTTCTGGCCGATGGTGTGGCGGACCTTATCATTATCGGTAATCTGAAGGAGATTGAGGGGCTTGCCGCACAGTGGGGGCTCAAAAACATATCAAAGGCCACAATCGTTGACCCGGAGAATAACCCCAGGAAGGAAGAGTACGCCAACCTGCTGTTCGAGTTACGCAAGAACAAGGGTATGACCATGGAGGAGGCACAGAAGAAGGTGCTGGACCCGCTCTATCTGGGCTGCCTGATAATCAAGAGCGGTCATGCTGACGGTCAGCTGGCCGGTGCACGTAACACTACAGGCAATGTGCTCCGCCCCGCGCTCCAGATAATAAAGACAGCCCCCGGGATATCAGTCGTCTCAGGCGCGTTTATCATGATAACCAACACCCCACAGTACGGCGAGAACGGCATTATGGTGTTTGCTGACTGCGCCGTGACCCCTGTACCCGATGCTGACCAGCTGGCACAGATAGCGGTTGCATCGGCCGGTACAGCCACAGCTGTAGCGGGATTCGCTGAGCCACGTGTGGCCATGCTGAGCTTCTCCACAAAGGGATCAGCCAAGCATGAGGTAGTGGATAAGGTTACTACCGCACTGCAAAAAGCCAAGGAACTTGCCCCCTCACTCAAGATTGACGGCGAGCTTCAGGCCGACGCCGCCATTGTGCCGTCAGTGGGCGCGAGCAAGGCTCCCGGCTCAGAGATAGCAGGCCGTGCCAACGTGCTTGTATTTCCCAACCTGGAGGTGGGAAACATCGCATACAAGCTGGTTCAGCGCATAGGCAACGCACAGGCTATAGGCCCTATCCTGCAGGGAATAGCACGCCCCGTGAACGATCTGTCACGCGGCTGCTCGGTGGATGATGTATATAAGATGGTTGCAGTCACCGCCAATCAGGCTATGGCTGCCAAGAAAGCATAACTGAAAAGATGAAGATTCTGGTACTCAACTGCGGCAGCTCGTCCATCAAGTACAAGCTGTTCGATATGGACAAGAGTGAAGTTATTGCACAGGGCGGAATAGAGAAGATAGGGATGAAAGGCTCATTCCTCAAGCTGACTGACAAGAACGGTGAGAAAGTTGTAATAGAGAAGGAGATTCCGGAGCATACGGTGGGCGTAAAGTTCATCTTTGAGGTGCTTACCGGCAGCCAGTACGGCGTTATCAGGTCCCTCAGGGAGATTGATGCCGTAGGTCACCGCATGGTGCACGGGGGCGAGAGGTTTAACAAGAGCGTGATCCTTACCCCCGATGTGTTGGAGGCGTTCGCCGCCTGCAACGATCTGGCTCCGCTGCACAACCCCGCTAACCTGAAGGGCGTGAACGCTGTGAGTGAGCTACTGTCCGGTGTTCCGCAGGTAGGTGTGTTTGACACAGCTTTCCATCAGACCATGCCTGACTATGCCTATCTGTACGCCATCCCTTATGAGCTGTACGAGAAATACGGTGTGCGCCGCTACGGATTCCACGGGACATCACACCGTTTTGTATCAGGTGAGATATTCAAGTATCTGGGCATGCCGGTTGAAGGTTCAAGGATTATCCCCTGCCATATAGGTAACGGCGGGTCAATAACCGCAGTCAAGGACGGCAAGAGTGTGGACACCACCATGGGACTCACTCCGCTTGAGGGCATCATGATGGGAACCCGCAGCGGCGATATCGATGCCGGAGCCGTGACCTTCCTCATGGAGAAGGAGCATCTGGACAGCACGGGAATGTCCAACCTGCTGAACAAGAAATCCGGTCTGTTGGGAATATCGGGCGCATCAAGTGATATGCGTGAGGTAACAGCATCAATGGAGGCCGGCAACGAGCGTGCCGCTCTGGCCAAGAAAATGTACGCTTACCGCATCAAGAAATATATAGGCGCTTTTGCAGCCGCAATGGGCGGCGTGGATGTGGTCGTGTTTACAGGCGGTGTGGGTGAGAACCGTCATGAGGTCCGTGAGGCGGTATGCGATGGTCTTGAGTTCCTGGGCATCAGGCTGGACAAGGAGCAGAACGCCAAGGTCATGTTCGGCAAGGACGGTATCATCAGCACAGCTGATTCAAAGGTCAAGGTGGTGGTACTGCCTACCGATGAGGAACTGATGATTGCACAAGATACTATGGCGTTAGTGAAGTAATCTGACGCTCTGATTCAAATACAAAGGCGGCCGCATGGCCGCCTTTGTTATTATGGCTTGGAATCTCCTTCCAGGTAATTGTTCATTGTGAGGGTCTTGCCGTCAAACACAGCGTATGTGTACTGAGTTATCCAATCACCTATTATAAGCACGCGACAGGAATGGCTCAGCATAAGATCCAGCTCGATGTGACGGTGGCCGAATATGAAATAGTTGATGTCAGGATGCGTCTTGAGATACTCCTTGGCATAGATTATCTCAAACTCCCTGTCCTCTCCGCGATACGGCTCCATGCCGGCAAGCCTGTGGTCATTCATACTCTTCTGGGCCCATTTATGCCCCATCCACATACTCCATCGGGTGGGCAGCAGAGAGAAGAGGAACTGGCAGGTACGATTGCGGAACACTTTCCTGATAAAACGGAACTTGGGATCAGGGTCACCCATACCGTCACCATGAGCCAGAAAGAACTCCTTACCCATTATCTCTGTTGTCATAGGTTCACGGTGCAGGATAACGCCGCACTCACGCTCCAGATACCCGAACATCCAGATATCATGATTCCCTATGAAGTAATGCACCTCAACCCCCAGATCAGTAAGTTCCGATATCTTGCCCAGGAAACGGGTATAGCCTTTAGGCACTACATATTTGTACTCATACCAGTAATCAAACATGTCACCCAGCATATAGACGGCCTGAGCCTTTTCCTTGATGTCATCAAGGAATCGCACCAGACGGCGTTCCTGCATACGCTTATGGTCCAACGCCCATGAACCCAGATGGGCATCCGATATGAAATAAACTTTCTTCATTCCAGTCCAAGTTCAAGCCTGGCCTCCTCGGACATCATGTCCTTGTTCCACTCAGGCTCAAAGACAAGATTGACTGTAGCTGATTTCACGCACTCCAGCCCATCCACCCGCAGCCTCACATCCTCCACAATAAAATCCGCCAGAGAGCATCCAGGAGCCGTCAGGGTCATGTCTATAATCACATTGGCGTCATCATCCACATCCACCTTGTAAATAAGGCCCAGGTTGTAGATATCCACTGGTATCTCAGGATCATACACCGTCTTGAGAACCTCAACCACTTTCTCCTCTATCTCGAATCTCTCACTCATATCATTATCATATCCTGCCTTTGTCAGCATAACTGTAATAACCGCCGTCAGTGAATATCACATGGTCCAGCATGTGAATGTCAACCGTACGGCAAGCCCTAAGCACAGAATGAGTCAACTCATCATCCGCACGGCTCGGTATCAGATTACCTGAGGGGTGATTGTGACACAGGGCTATTGCGGTAGCCCTATGCATGAACGCCTCCCTCAATATGCAACGTACATCCACCGATGCGCCTGTCAGACCGCCCTGACTGATACGCATACTGCCCAATACCCTGGCTGCCTGATTGACAAACAGCACATGACATTCCTCAATCTGCATGTCGGCCATCAAAGGGTAGAACCAGTCATAAATGTCCCGCGATGTACGCACACTGGGCCTGCTTACCGGCTCTTCCTCTTTACGCCTCCGGCCCAACTCACATGCGGCCAGAATCGTTATCGCCTTGGCCTCACCTATACCTTTGAAAGAGCATAGCTCCCCGACGCTAAGTTTTCCAAGTTCGGAAAGACTGTTGCGGCAGGAAGCCATCACTTTTTGTGTCAAAGCCACCACCGAATCTTCAGTGTTTCCAGTGTGTATCAGAATCGCCAATAACTCAGCGTTTGTAAGCGCATTTGCGCCCTTTTGCTTCATCTTTTCACGGGGGCGATCCTCTATGGCCCACTGTTTAAGATTCAGCTTGTCCGGCTTATCCATTCATCTGCTATGCCTTTACACGGCCCTGATACGATCCGTCACGGGTATCCACCTCAATAAGCTCACCCTCATTGATGAACAGAGGTACGCGAACCTCGCATCCGGTCTCAACCTTGGCGGGCTTGGTGGCATTGGTAGCCGTATCACCCTTAAGGCCGGGCTCTGTATAAACGACCTTCAGTACAACCTTGACTGGAAGGTCTGCAAATAGTATCTCACCGGTGTTGGCATTAGTGACTACATCCACGACCTCACCCTCCTTGAGGTAATCAACTCCGTTGATAAGGTCCTTGATGATGGTAACCTGCTCAAAATCCTCCTGGTTCATGAAAATGTAACCCATCTCATCCTGGTACAGGTACTGATATGGACGACGTTCCACACGGACATCCTCCAGCTTGAAACCTATCTGGAATGTACGCTCCAGCACACGGCCGTTTACCACGTTCTTGAGCTTGGTACGCACGAATGTGTTGCCCTTACCGGGTTTTACATGAAGGAAATCGATGCAGAAATAAAGCTGGCCCTCCAGATTTATGCAGGTGCCAATCTTGATGTCTTGACAAAGAATCATAAAAGTCTGTTTGTTCTATTATTAATAATTCAAAACGTTTCCATTTGCAAAAGTAGTGCAATGGGGCAAATAGACAAAACTTTAGACAAAAAAAGAGAAGCAATTTGCATATTAGGAAAAAACAAATTACCTTTGCCCTCCGATTCCCGAATCAGGACAGAAACAATAAAAATATATAACGATGAAAAGAACATTCCAGCCTTCCAACAGGAAGAGAAAGAACAAGCACGGTTTCCGTGAGAGAATGGCCTCAGCTAACGGCCGCAGGGTACTTGCATCACGTAGAGCCAAGGGCCGCAAGAAACTGACAGTATCCGATGAGTACTGCGGAAACAAGAAGTAATATCATTATTGGGATAGAAAAAAAGTAAGACCGGAATTGATGTCCGGTCTTATTTTTTTCATTACCTCAATTCCTTAGGTAAGGGTAGCAGAGTACTGCCATATAAGGGAGAAGTAATGATATCATCCGGTATCTGAAGTTGTCTTTCTGATACGGAACCTTTCATTTGAGTACTAAACAGTCCCGGTAATGCCGGAAAACTGCCGTTTACCATATGTTCCAGACAAGCCTTGATATTATCCTCCTCAACACCGAAATCATGCTTGATATCATCAGGACGGTAATTGTCAGGAATGAAACCCTTATAGGGAATTGATTCATCAAGACTATTCTTACTGAAAAATGCGATAGGCAGATAAACCAGTTTAAGATTACTGTAATCACCCACATCGTATCTGGCATAATCCTCGTCTTCGCCCGGATACAACAGCACATACATTCCGTTTGGCTTACCGTATGTGGTATCACCTACCAGATAGAGATCCAGATATGGTTTCAAACCGTTAATAGTCACTTCGCTTGCAGAAGCGGTACCACTGCCGCCTATCACATACAGAGCGTCAAGGTCAAGTGAATTGGGCTTGCGGTGTATAGTATCATTGCTGTTATAGATAGACAGCTCACGGTTATGGATGGTTCTCTTGTAAACCATATTATCAGCCGGTTCCGGCGCCAGATAACTGACCAGAAGATCCGAGGCTCTTCCGTCACCACCTCCGTTGTACCTCAAGTCAAGAATGACTTTTTTTACACCTGCCTCTTTGAACAGAGCGAAAGCATTGTCTATATCATCCAGAAAACCCGCCTTGTATGACATATACAGGAAATAACCGACCGGTTCCGTCAGACCCGGATAATCACCAGGCTCTATAACATCAGCCTTAAGACTTGAACGGACAGAAAGGGTAGAAAGCGGTGATGACCTGAAAGAATGTGATTCTCCCTTCAGATCCTTAAAAGTATAGAGCTGGTTTTCCTTATAAAAAGCCCTTTCGAACATTCCGGAAGCGACGTATTCCATTACCGGCACAGAGTCAAGATGAGTCAATGTCCATCCCCTGGTCACACCATATTGTTCAAACGGTGATCCAGGATAAATATAACGGATTCTGATATTATAATCATTATAATACTCAATGGCCTGTCCAAGTGACACGCCATACGTGCCAGTCTTTTCTCCGGACTCACTGGAAAGATACTCATCTGCGGTCATCATCCAGCTCCAACGGTCATCTTTGAACAATGTGGCATAAAAATATTCTTCAATGGTTGAATAACTCTCATACTTATATGAGCTAACCCTATGAATTACATCATCATGCCAAAAGTAATACGGAAAATAATCCTCATAATACTTTTTCATGTAATAACGGTTGGCTGCAAGCTTCTTTTCTCTTTCCACCTCTTTCGGATCAGTTTCCGGTTCCTCAATATCCTCCTTCTCCTCATCGGTACATGAAGAAAACGGAAATGCTATGCATAAAGAGAATGCCAGACTGAATATCAGGAAGAATTTATTCATATACTATAAATTAAAACGATATAATCCTGAACCATAAAATACCCAAAACAGGGACGGAGCATTCCGTCCCTGTTTTGCAATGTACAATTTGTTTCAATTACAAATCAGCGCTGTAACCGGTGTAACGGTAACCTGATATCTTATATGTAAGGCCGTACGGGTCATCATTATAGAACACATAAGCTATAATGCTGTCAGCCTTAACGCCACGGGGAGTTGTAGCAGCACCTTTAAGCACCTGGCCATAACGGATAACAGCCACACAACCGGAACCGGAAACTGACTCAACTGAATCACCGTCAAAAGTGAGATTTCCGTAGTTGCAGCCAATTTTGAATTTCTCACCCCAGAAACCTTCATCATCAAACCAGAGTGAATCCTTGTCATTATTGGCAGTATTATAAGTCCTTAAATCAACCTTACCTAAACTATAAAGATCCACCCAATCATCAACAGCGTCGAGCTCGGTCTTACCCATAACACCAAGTTTCTTCTTACCAGTAAACTCTCCGGCCGAAGCATCAACGGACACCGTCCATGTGCCGCACAGATCCTGAATGGCCACACCTCCCGGTTCCTCGTCAGTATAAGGGCTGCAACTTCCCACAAAGAGCGCTGCCACAAATGATAATAATGAAATATACTTTTTCATAACTTGATACCTTTATTATTGTTTAACAAGAACAGGTGAGATGAAAATCTGACCGGCATAACTGGAATCATAAGTAATGGTTCCAGTAGCAGGATCATAAACTGCATTTTCAATATAATCAAGGCTATCACCCCAACCTGCAATGTAACTTGAGACAAGAGACAGTGAATTGTCCGCATTGAGAATCACAATACCGCCCATATAGTACTTGGCACCATAACCACGGATCTGACCATACCAGCCTGCCAGTAAATCATTGCATCTGTAAAATCCGGGAACAATCTCAGTGAATGTGACTGAAGCGGAATTGCCGGGATAACCCTTGGCTACAATCCAATCAGAGAAAGGATGATCATTATAAATGGACTGATTAATATCTGTATCATATGTACCTGCCAGTGAAACAGCAAAATCCGGATCATACACAATTACCTCACGTGATGCAGAGACAGTAAAACCATCAGCATTGGCTGCACTGTAGTCAATAGAATAAGCACCCGGAGTATTTGTAGGGATAGCTTTCACTTCTGCCCCAGTAACAAGGTTTTTCATAGATACAGCCACATGATCCTTAACATCAACGCCATTCTCAGTTGCTGAAACGCCAGGATCTGTAAATGTCGAATTTACAGGAACGAGCATAGACTCCTCACCGTTCAGTTCGAATTGAACGTAATATGTGATTGTTGATGGATCTTCCGTGGTAACTTTTTTCTCACATGAGGCAAGAGTTACCAGGCCGGTGCATATCAGTATGTTAAATAGAATCTTTTTCATATTAATATGTTTTTTCATAATTAAAACAAATCAATGGATATCCCACCAAACAGGATCACTGCCCTTCTTTGCAGCAGGAGTGTTCTTGTTGAGGTCACGCGCTTTCTTGGGATAGAACATGCGCTTCATCAAACCACCAGCCTCAAGTCCGTTTTCAGCGGGTTCGATAAGTTCACCGGCATTATAAATAGTAGCATCAGCAAAGATGGCACTACCCTTCTTATTAGAGAGGACAGGAACATCTGTACGACGGATTTCACTCCATGACTCCATATTATCCATGTAGCAGAGAGCAACCCACTTCTGCATATAAATAAGCTTGAGCTTTGCATCATTTGAGCCGCCCCAAGCAACCTTAGGACCGGCAATGAATGCATCATAACCGGCAATGCCCTTGGTGTCGAAGTCAGCCTCAATTGCAGCCTCGTAAGCAGCCTTTGCAGCAGCATCATTGTTTATGAAACGCAGATATGCCTCGGCTATCAGGAACTGGAGATTTGCCTGAGTATAGAGATAGGCAGGACGGGTTATTCCTGAACCGTCAAACAGGGTGTAATTGACCCAGCTCACATTGGCATTTTTCCAGTCACCGCCGTTCCACGTCTTTGACAAAGCCTTACTGCCCGGAATCTGACCTACATAATCACCATCCTTGGTGTTAACGCTGAAGCAGTAGTCAATACGCGGGTCACTTGTTGACACCAGATATGAAATGATAGGATATGATGCGCAGTGGTTTGTTGTACCCAGTGCGTAGTAACTGGCATAGAAAGGACTGCGGTTGTCAGTCTGGTCTGAGAAGATATCAATCTTGACATCACCCTTGAAGAACTTGTTTTCATTAACCAGAGCCACAATTTTGTCCTTGTACTCTGAAAGGCCTGCGTCATACATACGGAAGTACATACGGAGCAGAAGAGCATTTGCATAACCTTCCCACTGGCTTGTGTTCTTGTCGAACATCATATCTGTCATAGTCATGGCGTCAGGAGCATCCTGATAAGCCTTGAGTGCAGTAGTAAGTTCATCTATTATACCAAGATAAACAGTCTTACCGTCGTCCCATTTGGGCTGAGGGTTAGCACTTCCCTGAAGAGCCTCCGTATAAGGAGCATCACTGGTATTATCAACCATAAGCTGGAATGCGAAAGCACGCATTGCTGTTGCAGCAAGTATATCAGCTTTGTTTGTGACCTTTTCCAAAACCACCTCTATATCCTCAAGAGCACGCGCGTACAACTGGAGATAAGCACGGTCGATGGTCTGATCTGACTCTGTTATAGAGTAGTTTGCAATTTCGTTGAACTGATTGGCCTCAGGCATCTGCTCAAAATACTGTGCAAAAAAACCGGCATAGTTGAACATGATATCGCATGAGGTTGCCATGATAGCATTCTGGACTGAAGGGAACACCAGGTCAGCAGTTATTGTACTGCCTTCCGGGAAGTTCGGGTTGTCATTGATATCCAGATCGCAGGAAGTGAGGACAAGAGCCGCTGCACTTAATGTCAAAAGATATTTTTTCATAGTCATACCCTAATTAAAATTTGAACTTGAGGTTGAAACCGAAGTGACGTGAACTCGGGTTTGCTGACCACTCACCGTAGTTACCTTCCAGGTCATTACCGAATGATGACATTTCAGGATCAACGAAAGTGTTTGAAGCAGGTGTCCATACGAACAGGTTGCTTCCGTAAGCGGACATAACGACATCCTTAATGAAGATGTTCTTGAACCAACGTTTCGGCATATCCCAACTGAGGACAACTGAACGCAGCTTGACGTATGACTTGTCAATCAGCCAGCCACCTTCCATTTCTGTACCGCCGCCGTTCCAGTAATCATATATCTTGCTGTTGTATCCGGTCAAACCGATAGCTGTCTGGTTCTCAACATAGGTAACATTACCCTCGGCATCAGTTACTTCATTTACTGAATTCGGGATAATGAAGTCATTACGGTCGTTGTAAGCCGTCTGAATGGCGTTACCGGTGAAGAACTCGATATCCTTGGTACGGGAATACATCAGACCACCCTGACGGATATCCATATCAGCACCGAGAGACACACTCTTATAACGGAGAGTTGTTGAAAGACCAAGAGTGTAGTCATAGTTCATGTCACCTACTATCTGCATATCGTCCTCAGCTACGGGAAGACCTGTTGAAGAGTTGACCACAATCTTGCCATCAGGACTCTTTTTCGGAACCTGGGCCTTGAAAGTACCTACAGGCTCGCCAACAATAGCATACATACCTGCGCCACCGCTCAGACCGTATATAATGGCCTCGCCACCGAGATCTTCAGGAAGGCTCTCCACCTTACTCCAGTTCTTGGTGTAATTGGCAGTCAGTGTCCACTCAAAATCATCGGTACGGACAGGAGATACTGAAACCATGGCCTCAATTCCCTTGTTGGAAACCTTACCAAGGTTGATGTTCTGTGCAGAGAAACCTGTTGCGTAATCCATATCAAGAGAATAGATCTGCTTGTCAGTGTTACGGTTGTAGTAAGCTACGTCAAATGACAGACGGTTATTGAAGAATGCCATGTTAAGACCCAGTTCGTACTCTGTTGTCATTTCAGGGCTGAGAGTTGTACTACCCAGAACATTGCCAAGTGTATAAGCATTGTAACCGGCACTGGTGTACGGGAAATTGAATGCACCCCAATAACCTGATCCGCCAGCCTGTGCCCATGTGGCATTTGTCATATAAGGAGAAGCATCGTTACCTGTCTTACCCCAGCTTGCACGAACCTTACCCAGGCTCAGCCAATCTTCCTGGTCCTCCATAAGATCGCTGAAAATGAAACTTGCAGTTACACCGGGATAGAAGAAACTGCGGTTTTCCTTGGGAAGAGTTGATGACCAGTCATTACGGGCGCTCACTGTCAGGAATACGATATCCTTGTAAGAGCCCTCGAACTGTGCATAAGCACCCATCAGACGACGCTTGGACTCGCTTTGTGATACTGTAGGAGCCGATGTGGTATTGCTCAGATTATACCATGTGGGGATTGTGAGCTTTGTAATAGCGGCACCGAAGGCCCTAGCACTGCGCTGGTTTCCGTTGAAACCAGCCAGAGCGTTGATATTGAAATCATTGATCTTAGTGTTGTAAGTCATCATGATATCATGGTTGATCTCCATGCGACGGGTTGAAGAGATTGAATATGAACCCTCGTTGCCATCGAATGTAGAAGCACCGTTGTCACCATTGTATGTACCGGTTCCGAACATTGCCAACAGGTTGGGAGCTCCGTGCTCAGTGGTGTTGACCTCTGTGTCAAGACCCAGACGGTATGTTAACTTGAGATTCTTGAGAATATCATAATCTGTCTGGAACTTACCGTAGAAACGCTCTGATGAATACTCATGCTTGTAGTTCTCAAGAACCCAATAGGGGTTGGTGATGCCGTAAGGAGTATAGTAGTAACCGGGAGTGTTAAACGGGTCATTCAGGTCCTTAAGTCCGATGATGCTTATGTCACGCGGAGTCTGCATGATGGCATTGTACATTGAACTTTCACCCTGACCGGTCTGAGCGAAACTGTTCTTCTGGTTAGCATAATTCAATGCGGTTGAGAATGTAACCTTGTCCACCTTATGGCTGCCACGTACTGAGAATGTGTATTTGTCATACGAGTCAGCATCGGTAGGAATCATACCATTATCAGAGATCTGTGAGAATGATACGAAATAATCACTCTTGTCAGTTGCACCGTTGAAGGAGAGGCTGTTGTTGTAACGGATACCTATATCGAAGAAATCCTTGATATTATCCTCCAGTGGTGAATATGGTTTCATCTTCTGTGAGTTGTTGTAGATAGCACCGTAGATCTGCTTGGTTCCATCAAAACGGGGACCCCATGAACCGTTCTCGTCGTCGGTCTTGTCTCCATACCAACCCATACCGAAATCGTTCTGCATCTGCGGCAGACGAAGGATTGTGCTCCACTGAACACCACCGTTGTACTCTATTCCTATACCCTGACCTTTCTTACCGGACTTGGTGGTAATCATTACGACACCATTAGCGGCGCGGCTACCGTAAAGGGCTGTAGCTGCTGCACCTTTAAGAATGGTCATGTTCTCCACATCATCAGGGTTAACAGCATTGGCACCGTTACCAAAGTCATAACCGCTGTTGAGAGCATCACTGGAATAATGTGCGGCATTGTTCATTGGCACACCGTCAATCACATACAGAGGCTGGTTGCTTCCGCTCAAGGAGCTCACACCACGGATGATAACTGACTGGGAAGCGCCCGGGTCTGATGATGATGATGCCACCTGCACACCGGATACCCTACCGGCAATACCGGACATGATGTCAGAAGAACGCCTCTCGGAGATGGCGTCACCGTTGATAGAAGTGGCGGCATAACCCAAAGCCTTCTCTGAACGCTTGATACCCATAGCGGTGATAACTACATCATCAATCTCAATAGATCCGGGATTCAGTGAAACGTTAATAACCCTTCTTCCGTTTACAGGTATGACAGCATCCTCATAACCCATAAATGAAAACACCAAGGTACCGTTTGATGGCACCGAAATGGAGTAGGCACCATCCAAATCAGTTGTAGTACCTCTACCTGTTCCCTGAACAGCAACTGAAACAGCCGGCATAGGACTTCCGTCATCGGCAGCTGTCGCAATTCCCGTAACTTGCACATTCTGAGCAACAGCAAAGCCGAAACACAGAACAGCAGTCATCGTTAAGAGAAATTTTCTCATAGATAAGAGTTTTTTGTTTGACAATATGTTAGTTAATAATTCTTTCTGATAAATTATCCTTCATGCAAAATCGCCACATGCGCATAAATGTATTATTTTTATGCGTTCAAGTGGCATTTTGCCCTGTAAAATTGGGGCAAAGATAACACTTTTTTAGCATCGTTCACTATTTTGAGCCGTGATTTTATCAGAAATATAGTTTTTACGTTAATTTTTTTTCAGTGAAACGATTTTAAAAAATGTAAATAATACGATGGTATCAATGTATGGGAGCCATCGGCTATTATATAAATAAGGTGAAAGTGCTTTCCGTACAGAGCTTTTTATACAAAAACATGTGTTATTAGGCAGCAAATGACTAATTTTGCACATTGAATAAGCTCAAATTGAGTCATGACAGAATCCAAACCCCGCAAGAAGAGAGCCAACCTTATAAGGTTGCTTATCCATCTGGCCCTGATGATGGTTACTTTCATTATCATACTGATGCTGGTTTTCAGATGGTTGAACATATATACACGACACGGGAAATACATTGAAGTTCCCTCTGTTACCGGATTATCCCAGGAGGAGGCCGAATCCATCCTTACTGCCGGGAAACTGAAAGCGGAAGTATCGGATTTCCAGTTTGACAGGAATATGGAAGCGGGAGCTGTTATCAGGCAACAACCTGAGGCAGGAGCTCATGTGAAGGATGGCAGGACAATATATCTTACACTGAATTCCGGCAAGGAGCCCATGCGGACTGTTCCGGATCTGGCTGACAACAGTTCCCTCAGGGCTGCGGAATCAAGGCTTCGGATTGAAGGGTTCCGTCTGACTGAACCTGTCAGGATAGACGGTGACCTGGACTGGGTCTATGAGATCCGATACGGCGACTCAATTGTGAAAGCCGGCACTGAACTGCCTGAAGGGTCACTGCTGACTATTGTTGTAGGTAATGGCCAAGAGGTTGAGCAGGAGGAGGAAACTGATTCCACCATGATAATAGAATATGATTTCTTTGGTGACGGTCTATGATTGACCTGGAGGAGGAGATTGAGGAGTCACTTGATGACCTTGAACCTATCTCGGGTTCGGCAGAGCTTTTCGAGCATTTCCGGGTGGTGGCGGACAAGGGTCAGTCACTGCTTCGTGTGGACAAGTTCCTGTTTGACCATCTGGAGCACTCCTCACGTAACCGCATCCAGAAAGCTGCCGACGCCGGTATGGTTATGGCAAACGGACGTCCGGTCAAGAGTAACTATAAAGTGAAGCCTCTTGACGTGATTACGGTCATGATGGACCGTCCCCGCTACAGCAATGACATCACGCCGGAGGATATACCTCTTGATATAGTATATGAGGATGAATGCCTGCTGGTGGTGAACAAGTGTGCCGGAATGGTTGTACATCCAGGGTGCGGGAACTACCACGGGACGTTGGTGAATGCTGTTGCATGGCACCTTAGGGACAATCCTGATTATGATCCTAACAGTCCGCAGGTAGGTCTTGTCCACCGTATTGACAAGGACACTTCCGGGCTGCTGGTGGTGGCCAAGACTCCGGACGCCAAGACTTCATTGGGACATCAGTTCTTTGAGAAGACCACAAAACGGGCGTACCAGGCTTTAGTGTGGGGTGTTCCGGTACCTCCCGCAGGAACTGTGGAGAGCCAGATCACCCGTAATCCCAAGGACAGGCTGCAGATGGCGGTTTCATTTGACCCTGAGGTGGGGAAACATGCAGTCACGCACTACACTGTTCTGGAGAGATTCGGATATACCTCACTTGTGGAGTGCCGTCTGGAAACGGGACGCACCCACCAGATCAGGGTTCACATGAAGCATCTGGGACATCCTCTCTTCAATGACGAAAGGTATGGTGGAGACCAGATCCTGAAGGGTACCACATATAGCCGATACCGTCAGTTCGTGCAGAACTGTTTTGAAACATGTCCACGTCAGGCCCTTCACGCCAAGACATTGGGATTCACACATCCCAAGACAGGTCAGGAGATGTTCTTTAACTCCGAACTGCCGTCCGATATGAGGACACTTATACAAAGGTGGCGGGATTATGCAAGTTCAAAAGATTATGAATAATAAAACAATATAATAATGAAACGCAAGATTGCAATCGTTGCAGGCGGTGACTCAAGCGAGAATCCTGTATCTCTGCGTAGTGCCGCAACAATCCTTGAGCACATGGACAAGGATAAGTACGAACCCTATATCCTGGAGATTGAAGGCAAGAACTGGCAGGTTCATGTAAGCGGCGATGTCACTGCTTCGGTGGACCGCAATGACTTCAGTTTCACATTTAACGGGGTAAAGACTGTATTTGACTATGCATACATAATCATTCACGGCACCCCGGGTGAGAACGGTGTGTTTGAAGGCTATCTGCGACTGATGCGCGTCCCCTTCTCCACCTGTGACGTGCTGGCATCGGCCCTTACATTCAACAAGTTTGTGCTCAACAAGACCATGAAGAGCTGTAAGGTGAACGTGGCCAATTCACGCCGCCTGCGCAAGGGAGATGTCGTGGATCCTGACAAAATAATCAGCAAGGTAGGCCTGCCCTGCTTCATCAAGCCCACTGATGGCGGTTCCAGCTTTGGTACAACAAAGGTCAAGACCCGTGAGCAGATAATCCCGGCAGTAGAGGATGCCTTCAAGGAGAACAATGAGATAATGATTGAGTCATTCATGCAAGGTGTTGAAGTTACCAACGGCTATTACAGGACACGCAAGCGCGAGGTCCGCCTGCCGGTTACCGAGGTGGTTCCCAAGACTGATTTCTTTGATTATGACGCCAAGTACAACGGACTGGTAGAGGAAATCACCCCTGCACGTATCCCGGACAAGCTGAGGAACCGCATACAGGACCTTACCGCCAGGATTTATGACCTGTTGGGATGCCACGGGATAATCCGTAACGACTATATCATAACGGATGGTGACAAAATCAACCTGCTTGAGGTGAATACGACTCCGGGTATGACTGCCACCAGCTTCATTCCGCAACAAATAAGGGCTGCCGGGATGAACCTGACCGATGTTCTTACCGAGATAATCGAGGACAGTTTCCAAACAGAATGATGACTATGGACATACCTTCCGGATTTGAGGACATGCGCTCCCTGGAGGACGATGAGGTACGCGGTGCAGTGCTCTCGCTTCTCGACGACCCTGATTTCAGAAGAATTGTGAAGGGGCTTGTCAAGGGTGTCCCAATCTGGGCTCACAAGCTATACACAAGACGGTTTAAGACCGTAAACAGCTTCCAGACAGGTATGATTTATCCTTTCCTGAAGAAAATTCTGAATAAAGCATGCACCGGGTTCACCAATAACATTTCCATTCCTCAAGGAGGACGTGAAGACTATGTGTATCTCTCCAACCATCGGGATATAGTGCTGGATTCCGCTTTTCTGGACTATATACTTCTTATGTCCGGTCACAAATCAGTAGAGATAGGTATAGGAAACAATCTGCTCATACATCCCTGGATAGAGACTCTGGTTCGACTGAACCGCAGTTTCATAGTGAACCGTTCAGCTACTGCCACAGAACTGCTGGAGGCATCCAGAAAACTCTCCGCCTATATCCGATTCGTCATTCAGGACAAAAAGAGTCCCGTATGGCTCGCCCAGCGTGAAGGCCGGGCAAAAGATTCCGATGACCGGACACAGAAGAGCGTACTTAAGATGCTGGCCATGTCCGGACCCGATGAGATGTCCCTGTCCGAAAGGCTTCAGTCCCTTCACATCACTCCTCTCACCATAAGCTACGAGTATGACCCTTGCGATTGGCTCAAGGCGGAGGAATTCCAGCTCAAGCGCGACAATCCCGATTACGTAAAGAGTGAACAGGCAGATCTGGACAACATGAAGACCGGAATATTCGGTTTCAAGGGGCACGTACACTACCAGGTGTCAGCTCCCATTGATTCAGAGATTGCAGATCTCGACCCTACCGTACCACGCAACAAGTTCCTGGACCAGGTGGCCGGAATCATTGATAAGCACATTTTCAAGGGATACAGGATTTATCCTTGTAACAGGATTGCTCTCGATATGCTCAGAGGTGACGGTTCACAGGCCTCATTCTATACACTAACAGAAAAAAAGGCGTTTGAAGAGTATATTTCAGGCCAGCTGTCCCATATAAACATTCCGAATCCTGACTGGGATTTCCTGCGTGAAAGGATTCTCACCATGTATGCAAATCCACTTATTAATCATCTGAATGCACTCTGAATATGAAAAGAACAACTCTGCTGTATTTATTTACCTGTGTATCACTTATTGTTTTCAATTCCTGTTCAAAGGACATTGAGGTATTAAAGGCTGTATCGGCAGGGTTCGTAAACTGCCACACTGACTCTGAAGGTTATGTGTCCGTATTGTCCGATGACATGGGCCACAGCTATATGGTAAACGAAAAGAGTGACAAGCTGCGCCCTGACACCACCTATAGGATGGTCTGTTCCTATACCTACGGGGAATCCGGAACAGTCACCATTGACCAGATGATACATACCTACTGCGGAAGGATAGCCGGTGAGTTGAACTATAATGCCATGGAGGAGAGTTCATTCCCGAAAAGGTATGAGATGAACGATCCCGTCAATATAGAACTGGCCTATCCCGGCAGCGGATACCTGAACATAAGATTAGGCATTAAGGTGGGCAGCAAGCAGTCATCGCATGAGTTTCAGGTGGTTCATGTCAATGACAGCGAGAAAGTCAGGTTCAAGGTTTATCACAACGCTGCGGGTGATGAAGAGGGATATACTCTCAATGCCTATCTCTCAGTTCCACTAACCGGATTCGGCCTTTCAAGGGGAGATTCCATCTATCTGAGCAGCAATGGCTATGACAAGGATTACAACCTGGTCATGGTTTACTGACCTTTCAATCCCTCAAGAATCTTCTTAATCACTACTGTTGCGGAGATTTCGCGGTTGGCCGCTTCAGGAATAACGAGTGAGCGCGGGCTCTCTATCACATCATCAGTGACTATCATGTTACGGCGGACAGGCAGGCAGTGCATGAAGAATGCATCGTCCGTGACTGCCATCTGACGCTTGCTTACGGTCCAGCTGCGATCCATATTAATCACCTTGCCGTAGTTGTCCGGACTTGCAACCGACCAGTTTTTGGCATAAATGAAATGAGCGCCCTCAAAAGCCTTCATCTGGTCATACTCAATCCTGGCACCCTGGGTAAACCTGGTGTCAAGTTCATACCCTTCCGGCTGAGTGATCACCACCTCATAACCGGCCGCCACCATCCACTCGGCAAACGAGTTGGGAACAGCCTGAGGTAGCGCCTTGGGATGGGGAGCCCATGTCAGGACCACCTTGGGATGCTCCACGGTCTTATGCTCTTCAATCGTGATCCAGTCAGCAAAACTCTGCAAAGGATGTCCTGTGGCTGCCTCCATGGAGAACACAGGACGGCCGGAATACCGTATGAACTGGTTCAGTATCTTCTCCTCATAGTCATCCTTGCGGCTTTCAAAACGGGCAAAGGAACGGACACCTATCACATCGCAATAGCAGCCCATAACCGGTACCGCCTCAAGCAGATGCTCAGACTTGTCGCCGTCCATAATGACGCCGCGCTCTGTCTCAAGTTTCCAGGCCCCCTGGTTAACATCGAGGACAATGACGTTCATACCAAGGTTAAGACCGGCCTTCTGGGTGCTCAGACGAGTCCTGAGGCTGGAATTGAAGAATACCATGAGCAAAGTCCTGTTACGGCCAAGCTCTACATATTTATAACGGTCTTTCTTAATCTCAAGAGCCTCCTGCAATGCCTGATGCAAGTCTCCCAGATCCTTTACTCCAGTAAAATGTCTCATATCGTGTCAACTTGTTTTAAATTCAGCTTCTGGTCTGTCCGTCACCGTTTATCAGCCACTTGTATGTGGTGAGTTCCTCAAGTCCCATAGGACCACGGGCATGGAGTTTCTGGGTACTGATACCTATCTCGGCACCTAAACCGAACTGCGCCCCGTCAGTAAATGCCGTGGAGACGTTCACATATACGCAGGCGGCATCAATGCACTGCTGGAACCTTACAGCTTTCTCCCTGTCCTCTGTGATAATACACTCACTGTGGCGTGATGTGTAACGACGGATGTGCGACACTGCCTCATCAAACGAGTGTACGGTCTTTATGGACATACGATAGGCCAGGAACTCCTTTCCGAAACTCTCCGGCACGGCATGTTGAAGCAGATTCTGCGGATAACTCCCATCAAGTGCGCCCCATGACTCCTCATCTGCCTCTATGACCACATTCTTACCGGCAAGAGGCCGGCAAAGCGCGGGAAGGTCATTCAGACGGTCAGCATGTATCACGAGCGAATCAAGTGCGTTGCAGACACTCACCCTGCGTGTCTTGGCGTTAAACACTATAGAGGTACCCTTGGTCAGGTCACCATCCGAGTCAAAATATGTATGACAAACTCCCGCTCCCGTTTCTATTACAGGTACGAGAGCCTGTTCACGTACAGAGCTGATAAGTCCGGCACTGCCACGCGGGATAAGCAGGTCTATCTTACCAACCGCACGCATGAGTTCTGAAGCGGCCTCACGTCCGGGAGGCAGGAGTTCCACCACATGAGGGTTGATACCGGCCTTCAAGAGTTCCCTCTGAATCAGGTCAACTATGGCCTTATTGGAATTGAAGGCATCACTTCCGCCCTTCAGTGCACAGGCGTTACGGGATTTGAGACAGAGAGAGAAGACATCGAAACTCACATTGGGGCGAGCCTCGTAGATAACACCTATCACTCCGAAAGGCACACGCACACGAGTGAGCTTCATCCCGTTGGGACGGACTCTTTCATCAATGACCTTTCCCACAGGATTGGGAAGTGCTGCCACCTTGCGCATATCCTGTGCTATGCCGTCAAGCCGTTCAACGGTCAGCATCAGTCTGTCATACATGGGGTTGTCAGGCTGCATGAGCGCAAGGTCAGCCGCATTGGCTGCAAGCAGGCAATCCGATTCTCTGCCTATTGCATCGGCTACAGCGTTCAGCGCAGCCGTAATACGCCCCTCCTCAGCTAAAGGCAATGTGTAAGAGGCATCAATCAATGAGTCAAGAATATTGTCTATCATCAGTTTTTCTTATTTGAAGGGTGAAAACGGGTGCATCGGGCTGTCTCAGGATTATTCAGCACATCCGTAAGGACATCATGACGACGGCCGTCGGCTATCCTGACCTCTATCCCGTCAAGCGCCACTCCGGCAGCAGTCTTCATCTTGGTCATCATTCCTCCACGGCCATAACTGGATTTGTTTGAGCTGACAAATCCTGAATAGTCATCATCCGGGAACACGTCATGTATAAGTTCCGAGCCGGGTTCACCCGGAACACCTGTGAATACTCCGTCCACATTGCTCAGTATGACCAGGACATCGGCTTTCATCATACGGGCCACCAACCCCGACAGTTCGTCATTGTCAGTGAACATCAGCTCCTCCACCGACACCGTATCGTTCTCGTTTATCACAGGCACCACTCCGTTGTCAAGCATGGCACTCATGCAACGCATCTGATTGGCCATACGGGTTTCATCCATGAAATTCTCCTTGGTGGTGAGTATCTGTCCTACGGTAATTCCAAACTCCTGGAAGAGCTCGTAATAGTGTTCTATCAGCTTGGCCTGACCCACTGCCGCAAAGAGTTGCCGGCTGGTCACGCTGTCATCCTTTATGAAAGGAAGCGCCCCGCGTCCGGATGCCACAGCACCCGAAGATATGATGAGGACCTCTGTCCCGTTGTTGTGAAGTCCGGCTATCTGGTCAACCAGAGAGGCCATGCGCGAAATGTCCAGACGGCCGTCCGGACGGGTAAGCACATTGCTGCCTATCTTAATGGCTATCCTCATGATCCTGTTATTTTTCAGAAATTATCCGACGGGCCTCCAGCTCATCTTTCGGGTTCACCATAACGCTGACCGGGCCGGCCATGACGGTATATGTGGAGAAAATGGCACTCATGGAATTGTTCATGATCATGGCAGGAATACCATCGGCTTCAAGTCTGGCCCTTACCACTTCAGATTCAAAGGCATCGCCCTTGAAAACGCATACAAGTTCATCCTTATCCTCTTTCATAGCGTTTATGAATGATGTATTTGATTGATGTGGAACAAAGGTAACGTTTTTCAACCATTTTTTTTAACTTTGCCACAATCATGATTGTCCTGTATCGTATTTTTTATAGACTGCTGGAATGAACCTGTATAAAAATACAAAAAGACGGTTCGCCGGAACGGGCGGGGAACCGGGCCGGGGAGTCTTCCCGCTGCTCTGTTTGTGGTGTATTCTGACACTGACACTCTGTGTCCTGCCGTCAAATGATGTATTTGCACGCAGGAAGGGAAAGAAGCAGACCGTAACACTCACATTCGAAGACGGCTCCACATATACCGGACAGATAGCTGATTCCCTGTTCAACGGACACGGCAAAATGGTATATGCCGACAGTACCACATACGAAGGTGACTGGAAAGACGGACTTTGGGAAGGCAAGGGAGAGTTGCATTTTGCCGACGGAGACTGCTATATCGGTGATTTCAAGGGTCATACCATGAATGGATACGGAACCTACTGGTACGCCAACGGTGACTGGTATGAAGGAGACTGGAAAAACGGGAAGTTTGATGGCACCGGCCGTCTGAACATGAATGATGACAGCTTCTATTTCGGTGAATGGAAGGATGACATGAAAGACGGATTCGGATGGCTATACCTATCATCCGAAGACAAGGACTATCTTGGCATCTTTAAGAATGACTTCTACTTAGGCAATGCTCCTATTGAAGAGGCACCCCCGGAAATAGTGAATGATCTGATTCTGTTGGATGACGGACAGTATTTCTCCTGCAACGCCGCCTATGGTATCAAGGAAATGATTGACCTCTCGCTGCTGTTTGAAGGTCCGCGCAACTACGGTGGTATTACCGTAGGCATAAGCACTAACCCGAAGTACTACGGTAAGACAGTCGAAGTGACCGATAATGAAGGGAACGGGATCAAACTGGTTGACTGGGACCAGAAAGAGGATGAGGTAAATATGTCCGGAGAGCGCACCTTCATGTCAATTTATGCCGACATCGGTCACAAATGGAAAAAAATGTCTGTAGGATGCTCAGCAGGAATAGGCATTCTCCAGTCATATAAGATCTGCCGGGCAACGGACGATTCCGTTTTTGAACACGGGACCATATATCACAAGGAAAAAATAACCGGCACTGCTTTCGGTTACCGGTTATACTCAAGGTTTCTGATCAAGAGCATCCGTTATAATGAGGAGATGCCCAATATATTCGAATCCCCCGGGAAGGCTGACATATTGCTCAATTTAGGATATGGCAATCTGGACGGGTTTTTTATCGGATTCGGTTTCAGATTCTGAAATTATCTTACACCAAATGTCTGACAAGCTCCTCCCTGTCTCCGTATAGATAGTCAATCACCGGGATCTCTATCATAGTATAACAACCTGGTTTCTGGAGCATCGACGCACGTGCTGCCGCCACCAGCAGCTGACCGGTAAGTGCAGGATTGTTGATCTTCATGTCAAATTCAAACAGTTGATTCTGGGTCTTTCCGGATACACCCTTGCGGGTCATGTTGACACCGTGTCCCATATCCTTCAGACTGTCCACTGAATCCACCTGCATCACATGAGTCTCATCATTCACGAAATAGGGATCTGACTTGATGGCAGCTGAGATATCCTCAAACCTGTAGCCGTCCAGAACTTCCACATATACCATACGGCGATGTATTCCGGTACCGAGAGGTATGGTCATGGAGAGCGCCTGCTTTACTCCGGGAACAGCCTTCACCGCAACCGTATGCCCCATTGACATGCCTGGGCCGAAATTGGTATAGCTGAGGCCCTTGGGAGCCATTACCTGCATGAGGGCACGTACTATGGAATCAGAACCCGGATCCCATCCTGCCGAGATGACTGCTACGCGACCTGATTCCTCAGCCACCTTCATCAGACGTTTACGGGTTTCAGGGATGAGAGTGTGGATGTCAAAACTGTCAACTGTGTTAATACCAAGCGGGAGTATCTGTGCAGCATACTCCTCTGTCTTGCGGCTCGGCACCGCGAGAATAGCCACATCAGGGTTTGACAATTGTGAAATATTCCTTACAACTTTAAAATCCTTCAACTCTTTCGGGCAATTTGCATCACCATTGCGGCGAACAATTCCTGCCACCTCGAAATCAGGTGCCTCAAGAAGTGCGTCAAGCACATATCTGCCAATGTTTCCATATCCTACGACAGCAGCTTTGATCTTTTCCATATGTATATAATCATTTGTTTTTCGGGCACAAAGTTACAAAAAAGAATCCTCCCTACATACGCGCGTGCAATAAATAGGGGTTAAATGCGTTTTTTAATTATCGGTTAACGTTATTACAATGTTATGATAGAATTCATTCAGGGAAAGGTAGTTGAACTTACACCCACACAGGCGGTCATACTCACTTCGGGCGGAGTGGCCTATTCGCTCGGCATTTCAGTATATACCTACTCTGACATTCAGGGAAAGGATGAGGCCAGACTTTATACCTATGAAGCAATCCGTGAGGATGCATGGATACTCTTCGGATTCAGCGAGAAAGTGGAGCGCGAACTGTTCCTTCTGCTTATTTCGGTGCCTGGCATAGGTGGTGCATCGGCCAGAATGATACAGTCTTCCTTCTCTCCTTCAGAACTGGTGGAAATCATCAGTTCCGGAAATGACGGACTGCTCAAGAAGGTCAAAGGCATTGGTGCCAAGACTGCACAAAGGATAATAGTTGACCTTAGGGATAAGATGGTCAGGGAACGGAGTGGCGAAGCACCGGCCATACAGTCACCCGGAGCACGGAGTGCAAGGACTGCCGATGAGGCCGTAACCGCCCTTACTACACTGGGATTCCAACAGTCTGCATCACAAAAGATTGTGACTGCCATACTCGGGGAAAAGCCAGAGATCACAGTCGAAGCACTTATACGCGAAGCACTTAAGAGAATCTGACAAGCATGAAGAGACTCCTTGCCGCAGCACTCATCATAACCGGTCCCTGCATAGCAGGAAACCTTATGCCGCTTTATGCACAGGAGTCAAGGACGGGTTTGAGGGATCCGGAGAACATAACACAGGTTACTGAGTTTGATGACAAGGAGGGAGTCTACCGTATAGGTACCAAATTAGGCGAGGATTTCCTCGAAATTCCGGAAATACTGACTCCGGACGAATATCTCAGGAAGACCATGCAGAAATCCATGCAGTCCTACTACAGGAGCAAGAATGACGAGGCTTTCCAGAATCGTGAGGAGAACAAGTTCGACTTTACCGACATGAAGTTTGACCTTGGACCGGCCGAAAAGATTTTCGGGCCGGGAGGGGTTCAAATCAAGACAAGCGGCTCTGCAGCCATAAAGCTGGGATTCGACATCAACAAGATAGAAAACCCCGCACTCTCGGTAGAGAACCGCAAGACCGGAGGTTTCGACTTTGACGAACAGATTAACCTCAATATGAACGCCCGTGTGGGCGACAAGGTTTCAATGGACCTGAACTATAACACTGAAACCACTTTCGATATTGACACTAAAAAGATAAAGTTACGCTATGAGGGTAAGGAAGATGAGATAATCAGGCTGCTTGAGGCCGGCAATGTCAGTTTCCCCACCAATTCATCGCTCATCCAGGGTGCCTCTTCACTGTTTGGAATCAGGACTGACCTCCAGTTCGGCAAGCTGAAACTCCAGATGGTGCTCTCACAGAAAGAATCATCATCCTCATCCGTAAGCTCCAAGGGAGGTGAGCAACTGAATGACTTTGAGATAGATGCGAGCAGTTATGACGAAAACAGGCATTTCTTCCTCTCCCATTTCTTCCGCGACAACTATGACACGAACATGTCCATGCTGCCCACAATAGTGTCCGGTGTCAAGATTACCAGGATAGAGGTCTGGGTAACCAACAAGCGCAGCAACTATGACAATCCCAGGAACATTGTAGCGTTCACTGACCTGGGTGAATCAAGCCATATCAGCAACAAGATATGGAACACGCTTTCCGGACCTGCCACCGCCAACAATGCCAATGACCTCTACGCAAGGATCAATGCGGATTATTCCGACATTCGTGACATAGACAAGGTGGCCGTAACATTGGGCAACGTGCTCAGCGGCAGCAGCGACTACGAGAAGATATCCAACGCCCGCAAGCTAAGCAGCTCTGAATATACTTTGAACAGCGCATTAGGATATATATCTCTCCGGAACGCGCTGGCATCGGATGAGGTGCTGGCCGTAGCCTATGAATACACCTATGCCGGCCAGAGCTATCAGGTGGGCGAATTTTCATCCGATGTCACCGATACCGGCAAGGCTCTTTTCGTGAAACTCATCAAATCGAATTCCAACGTCCCCGGATCCGGCACATGGGATCTGATGATGAAGAATATCTATTCCATAACTACCGGAACACTCAGCAAATCCGGCTTCAAGATTGCCGTGACCTACCAAAGTGACAGTACAGGAAGCCGGTTGACATACCTGCCCGAACAGGGACTCAAGGAGACTCCGCTGCTCCGCATGATGAACCTTGACCGCCTTGACGACAACCAGTCAGTACATCCCAACGGTAAGTTCGATTACATAGAGGGCTATACTGTCATGGCATCCTCAGGAAAAATCATTTTCCCTGTAGTGGAACCGTTCGGAAGCCATCTGCGCGAGGCTATAGGAAATGACCGCATAGCCGACAAATATGTATTTCAGGAACTCTATGATTCAACAAAGGTGGTGGCCAAACGTATAGCTGACAAGGACAAATTCATCCTCACAGGCGAGTACTCCGGTTCATCGGGCAACGTCATACAGCTTGGAAGCGGCAACATCCCCCGCGGCTCGGTCATAGTCACTGCCGGCGGAGTCACCCTGACCGAAAACACTGACTACACCGTGAACTACAACATGGGGACAGTGACCATTATCAACCAAAGCATAATAGATGCCGGAACCAATGTCAATGTCCAGCTGGAGAGCAACACTTATTTCAGTATGCAGCGGAAAACCATGGTAGGCATGAACTGGATGTATGACTTCAGCAAAAACCTGCAAGTTGGCGGAACATACATGCATCTGAACGAGAAACCGCTCACAAGTAAGGTGACTATGGGTGACGAACCACTCGTGAACACCATGTACGGCCTTAACATAAACTGGAAACATGAGAGCCAGGCACTCACCAATCTGATTGACATGATCCCATTCGTGAACGCGACAAAACCCTCATCCATCAATTTCCAGGCAGAAATGGCAGCTCTTCAGTCCAGGGTATCCGATAAGGTGCAGGGCAAATCCTCCTATATAGATGACTTTGAGGGTGCAGAGAGCGGCATTCCCCTTACCCAACCATCGGCATGGTCGCTGGCGGCCGTACCCACCGGAATGAAAGGGTTCGGCAAGACAGGAGACGTAGAGGCCGGTTATTATAGGGCGCTGCTCAACTGGTTCACCATTGACCCGTTGTTCACACGCCGGAACTCCTCCCTGACACCCGCCCATCTCAAGGGTGACAACGAGCAGTTGTCAAATCACTATGTGCGAGAGGTATATGAGAGGGAGCTATACCCCAACAAGGAGTCCACATCAAGTGAATCAACCACATTGCAGATACTGAATCTGGCATACTATCCCGATGAACGGGGCCCCTACAATCTGAATCCAGACCTTGACGTGAACGGCCGGTTAAGCAATCCCTCACAGAACTGGGGCGGAATAATGCGGAGCCTCAGCACCACTGATTTCGAGAGTGCTAATATTGAGTATATTGAGTTCTGGATGCTTGACCCTTTCATCTACAATCCCGCTGCACAGGGTGGTGACCTTTACCTGAATCTCGGTGAGGTATCCGAGGACGTGCTTACTGACGGCAAGAAATTCTTCGAGAACGGTATTCCCGTGGATGGCGACACCACCGGATACGAATCAACTGTATGGGGTAAGGTTCCCAATGTGAAAAGCCTGGTATATGCTTTCGACAACAACAACGCTGACAACCGCAGCCGACAGGATGTGGGCCTGAACGGACTCACCACTGAGGAGGAACGGACATGGCCTGCATACGCATCATTCCTCAACGAAATTAAGGCGAAAGTGTCTCCTGAGGTCTATAATGCCATTTACGATGATCCCGCCGCTGACAACTACCACTACTATCGTGGCGCAGACTATGATGCTGCAGGCATGTCAGTGCTGGACCGATACCGTCTGTACAACGGCACTGAAGGCAACTCGCCTAATTCCGGCACCAGCGGCAGTGCATACGACCAGTCTTCCCGCACGACACCTGATTATGAGGATGCCAACTCTGATTTTACGCTTGATGAATATGAGAAATACTTCCAATACAGGGTATCACTGCGTCCCCAGGACCTGCAGCTTGGAAAAAACTATATAGCTGACAAACGCGAGGTTAAGGTAAAGCTCAGAAATGGAAACAGTGAGACCGTGAACTGGTACTGCTTCAGAATACCAGTCAAGGAGTACGAGAAGGCAGTCGGCTCAATCCGCGATTTCAGTTCAATACGTTTCATGCGCATGTATCTGACCGGATTCACTGAGGAGGTTCATGTCAGGTTCGCAACCCTTGAACTTATGCGTAGCCAGTGGAGGAACTACGAACAGCCTATAGCCAGCGCCGTGAACCGTACCCCTACTCTTTCCGGTACATTCTCTGCAGCATCAGTCAACATAGAGGAGAACGGCGACCGTTCCCCTGTGAACTACGTAGTTCCACCCGGAGTGACCAGGATAATAGACCCGAACCAGGTACAGCTCGTTCAGGACAATGAACAGGCCATGAGCCTCAAGGTAAAGGATCTGGGAGCAGGCGAGGCGCGTGGGATATACAAGAAGACATCACTCGATCTCAGACGCTACAGCCGTATCCAGATGTTCTCACACATAGAGGCTGCAGTTCCTGATGTATCAGGCCTTCAGGACGGCGACATATCGGTGTTTGTCCGCCTGGGATCTGACTACTCAGGTAATTTCTATGAATACGAGATACCTCTGAAGGTAACACAGCCGGGATTTTACAGCGGCAGCAGCGAACAGGACCGTCGCTTGGTATGGCCTGAGGACAATATGCTTGATATACCTTTCGAGGTTCTTACCAACGTCAAGAACAATCGCAACCTGCAGAGGAACCTGGGTGCTATCAGCGGTAACGGAATATACAGTGAATATGATCCTGACCGGCCTGAGAACAGGGTAAGCGTGATGGGTAATCCATCCATAGGCAATGTCAGAGCCATTATGGTAGGTATCAGGAACAACTCGTTGAGCAGCAAATCGGCAGAGGTGTGGGTGAATGAGCTACGACTTCAGGGTTATGAGAGCAAGGGCGGAATGGCCGCACAAAGCAAACTCGCCCTGAAGCTCTCTGACCTGGCATCAGTCGATTTGTCCGGTCAACTCACAACAGCGGGTTACGGAGGGCTGGAACAGGGCATTCAACAGCGAAGGACCGATGACCTGTACAAATACTCGCTGACCACCAGCTTCAATCTGGGACGTTTCCTGCCAGAGATAACAAGAATCTCCGTGCCTGTATATTATTCCTATTCCCAGGAAAAAGTATCACCCCAGTACAGCCCGTTTGACACAGACCTCTATCTGAACGATGTCATTGAGTCCTATCCCGAAAACGACATAAGGGATTCACTGCGCAGTATAACACAGGAGGTGAGCGTGAACAGGAATTTCAGCATCTCAAACGCTTCGGTTGACATAAGCAGTGCGAAGCCTATGCCGTATGACCCGGCCAACTTCTCATTCAGCTACTCAAAATCCGAGAGGGATAACAGCGGAAGCACAATAGAGTACGAGTATGACAGGAACTGGAAAGCCGATGTGGACTATAGCTACTCTCCGTCCTTCAAGGGTATGCAGCCGTTCAAATTCATAAAATATCAGTCCCCATGGCTCAAGATACTGAAAGAGACCACAATCAACGTACTGCCCCAGCAGCTGAGTTTCAATACCGGCATCCAACGCAGTTATCACGAGCTTCAGGAACGTGACCTGGAGAGTGAGCAGACAGGTATTCCGGTAATATTCTCACAGCAGTTCTGGTGGGACAGGAATCTCACTTTATCATGGAATCCCCTCAAGGAACTCAAGATTTCATTCTCGGCCCTCACAAAGGCCGAGATAGAAGAGCCCTACATGGTGGTGAACAAGGATCTCTATCCTGACCAGTACCAGATATGGAAGGACTCAGTCAAGACAAGCATAATGAACATGGGCAGGCCGTTAGACTATAACCAGACATTCCAGGCTTCATATAACGTGCCTTTGAGCAAACTGCCCCTGATGGACTGGACCACTATGGACATAGGCTTCAACTCACGTTATACATGGGACAGAGGTACCACATATGCCGACGGCTCATCGTATGGAAACATCATCTCAACGGACAGGAACATATCCGTCAACGCCCGCCTGAACATGACAAATCTGTACAATAAGGTGGCATATCTCAAGCAGGTCAATGACCGGTTCTCCAATTCGGGAAAGAGAAACACGAGGACAGGACAAAGCGCCGCATCCACAAAAAACAAGTATCTGAACAAGGAGTTCACCTTCCTGCCGGATTCCACATACAAAGTAAACCACAATCTGGGCACCCTGACCATTAAGGTGACGGCTACCGACAAGGAAGGGAAAACCGTCAAGCTCAAATACAAGCGGATAGATGCCGACAACATAAGTGTCAAGGTTAAGGATACGCTCAACGTGGTGGTACGTGTGATACAGGATCCGGACAAGGCCGCCAGAGAGGAGAAGATAACCCTCAGGGACGGTATTGACTTCAGTCTGCATACGGTCATGATGCTCCGCAACATATCAGTTACATACAGGAACACGTATAACATGTCCCTTCCGGGATTCATGCCTTCATCCAACTTCCTCGGCCAGTCCAAGTCAGCCGGACTTCTCGCACCTGGACTTGATTTCGCATTCGGTTTGACCGGAGATGATTATCTGCACAAAGCCATGAATCGCGGATGGCTGCTGAATAATGACAACGTAGCCCATTCCGCAGCTTCAACATCAAGTCAGGATTTGCAGGCCAGGGCTACACTTGAGCCCTTCCCCGATTTCAAGGTGGATCTGAACGCCAACTGGACCAGGAGCAGCTCAAATCAGATACAATATATGTATGCCGGTATGCCGAGTACCAGAAGCGGTTCATTCAACATGACCGTGATAACATTCGGAAGCGCCTTTGAGCGGCATACTTCAAAAAACGGATACCGTTCATCAAGATTTGACAAACTGCTCGATAACATCAACACCGTACGCACACGTTTGGAATCGGTCTATGACGGGACACCTTTCCCCATCCAGAGCTCAAGAGCGGGAGAGAACTATAGTAGTGCCGATGACGGAATTGACCCCTACTCTGCCGATGTGATGATACCCGCCTTCCTCTCCACATATACCGGGAAAAACGCCTCAAGAGGTAGTCTGAACCTTTTCCCGAACATGCTCAAGATGCTTCCCAACTGGAGTCTCACTTACGGAGGACTGAGCAAACTGCCTTTCTTTGAAAGCCATTTCAAGAGCTTCAACCTGCGTCATGCCTACAAGAGCGTTTACGCCATAGGGAACTATAACACCTATAACAGTTATATGGAGTTCATGAACGGACGCGGGTTCATACAGGACGTCACCACCGGTGCCCCCATCCCGAGCAGTATGTATAACATAGGGGCCGTATCCATCAATGAATCGTTCTCTCCTCTTGCCGGTGTTGACATGACCTTCAAAAACGACATAACCGCAAGGCTTGAGTTCCGTAAGACCCGTGTACTCACGCTCAGTACCACATCGGTACAGCTCGTTGAGACTAACTCCGATGATATAACGGCAGGAGGCGGATACAAGATAACCGGCATCCAGATTCTCGGAGCGCGTCCGGGCACAGGAAGGAACCGTGTGAGCAATGATCTTAACATGAGTGCCGATTTAACATACCGTAACCAGAATGCCCTATGCCGGAACATAACTGATGGAAGCACCCAGGCCACAAGCGGCAACAGGGCCCTGAAAGTATCCTTCCAGGCAGATTATACCTACAGCCGTATGTTGACGCTGAATTTCTACTATGATTTCCAGAGCAACTTCCCGTTAGTCTCAACTTCAGCCTATCCCACATCCACTCATGACTGCGGGTTCACCCTGAAATTCACACTGACAAGATAAGATTACTTCAATGGACTGAGGCCGTGTTTCAAAGCCTCTTTGATAACAAATTCGAGAGCTTCGTCATGATTGTTTGAAATCACGCCGTCCAGAATGGCATCCTTGACGGCACTTTTCAACTGACCCACAATGGCGGATGGCTCCAGACCGAACAATTCCATTATCTCCATACCGTCAACAGGGGGCTGGAAATTGCGTATGCGGTCACTCTTCTCCAGGTCTTTGAGTTTCTGGCGCACCACCTTGAAATTATCGAGCAGGCGGTGTTTCTTTTGCTCGTTCTTGGAGGTAATATCCGCCTCACAGAGTGTCATCAGGTCCTCAATGTCATCGCCGGCATCAAAAAGCAGGCGGCGTACTGCGGAATCCGTCACCTCATCATCCACAATTGCTATAGGGCGCATGTGCAATTCAACCATTTTCTGCACATACTTCATTTTCTCATTCTTGGGCAGTTTCATCCTATCAAAAATGCCGGGAATCATCTTCTGTCCAACAAAATTATGGTTATAGAAGGTCCAGCCGTGTACAGGCTCCCACTTCTTGGTACGCGGCTTGCCTATGTCATGCAGCAAGGCAGCCCACCGCAGCCACAAATCACCGCTTACCCTGGCGACGTTATCCAGCACCTCAAGTGTATGAAGGAAAACATCCTTATGCCCACGGCCGTTAACAGTCTCCACACCCTGCAGTGCTGAAAGTTCAGGAAAAATCAGTTCCAGCAGGCCTGAACGGTCCAGGTCAATGAATCCCTTGGACGGAACAGGTGCAAGCAGAATCTTGTTCAGCTCTTCCGAAATACGTTCCTTTGATATGATGCTTATCCGCTCGCGGTTTCTTTCAAGGGAACTGAATGTCTCATCCTCAATATAGAAGTTCAGTTGTGTGGCAAACCTGATGCAACGCATCATCCGTAACGGGTCGTCGCTGAAAGTGATGTCAGGATCCAGAGGCGTGCGTATAATACGGTCCTCCAGGTCATAGAGGCCATCGAAGGGATCCACCAGTTCCCCGAACCTGTCCGAGTTAAGGCAGATAGCCATAGCGTTGATCGTGAAGTCACGGCGGTTCTGGTCATCTTCAAGAGTACCGTCCTCCACGATCGGGTTTCTGGATTCACGATGATATGACTCCTTGCGGGCGCCCACGAACTCCACCTCCAGGCTTCCTTTCCTAACCTGGGCAGTACCAAAGTTCTTGAATAGGCTCACATGGGCACCTTTCCCCAAGGCCTCTCCATAGGCCTTGGCCATCTCCAGTCCGCTGCCTACCACTACTATGTCAATATCTTTGCTCGGACGCTCCAGAAACAAGTCACGGACATATCCTCCAACCACATAACACTCTAATCCCAGACCGTCGGCAGTCCGGGACAGAAGCCTGAACTCCTCCCTGTCAAGCAGCTCAGCCAAATCCTCATCACTGTATAGTTTCATACTCTGCAAAGATAGTGTGATTGTTACAATTGTTACAGTGTTACAGTTAAAATTATGGTTATCAACTTATGTGTCTTTTCCTGATTTTGGTTGATAGATTCAGGCCTTTTTCCTGAAAAGGTTGACAGTGCCGGATTATTCATATTAAATAAAAATCATTTACAAAACAGCTGACGTTTTATTTGCGGGAAGGGGGAAGTTTTCACACTATTTGTTTTGTCCTTAAGGAAAGGAAAACTGACGCTCCAGTTAGGGAAAATTTTTTCTCCAGTTAGGGCGTAAATTTTTCCCAACTGGAGTGATGACCGGAGGTGGAGGGTAAAGATCCCGGCCGAAAGCCCCTGCCAAAGAGAAAATATTTTACAAAATAAAAAGTGCAACTGGGGCCTGTCCCATTTTGTACGAACCTGCTACCTTATCACTACGAACCTACTACCTTACCACTACGAACCTACTGCCTTTGTGGAATCAGGATTTTCCTGCTATATTTGTATTGTCATTTAAGGAATGTGCAATTGGGGCCTGACCCCTTTTGCACGTGCAATTGGGGCCTGACCCCTTTTGCACAAGGTAAGACTAATAACAGGACGAAAATGAAAAAGACAGTAATATTGGCCATAGTAGCGTTTATCACGGCAACAGGCTGCAAAGAGGATGTGGAGAAATCCGCCTCAAGACACCTGGACAATGCAAGAGAGGCCTTCAGTGAATTAAATTACAGTCTGGCCAAACAGGAGATAGACAGCATAAGGATTCTCTATCCCAAAGCTTTCGAAGCCCGCAAGCAGGGACTGGCGTTAATGCAGGAGATTGAGATGGCTGAACAACTGAGGAGCATTGAGTATGAAGACAGTATGATAGCACTGGCTAAGGCTGCATTCGAAGCCATAAAGGGGAACTATATATTTGAAAAAGACGAACAGTATCAGGACATGGGATCTTACACCATAAAAAGCCAGGATCCCATCCGGAACATAGAGCGGAACTATATACGGGGAAAAGTGGATGAACTGGGACGTATGACACTGGTTTCGCACTACAGAGGCAACGCATATATTCACCACGACCAGATACGCCTGAACGTAGGTGAGACATACGTAGAGACCCCGGTATCCGATGAACGCCATGAATTCACCGATCTTGGAATATGCTATGAACGGCTCTCCTTCATGAACGGGAATGACGGAGGTGCCGCAGCGTTCATAAATGAAAACATTGACAAGGATATAACATACACGCTATACCGTCAGACAGACACGGGCAGCAAAAGAGCCGTATCAGGAAACCTTAAAATGAACAGGGAAGACCGTTATGCCATAGCTCAACTGTACAACCTCTCCCAGGTTCTCCTTTCACTTAACGGGCACAGGACAATACGGGACGAGGCAGAACGTCACCTCAATTTCATACGTTCCAGAATGAAATCAACTCAGGATACAATTCAGGAAGATGAGTGAGATGGCCAGAGGTGCCACCAATTTTACCAGGTAGTAAATGGAGAGAGCAAGCCAATGGGGCAGTTTCAGTGATCCGCTATTGGTGAGTTCATCCAGATAGTTGGCACGCTTGAGTTTCCATCCTGCAAATACGGCAAGCAACAGGCCACCTATCGGCAGCATGATATTGGAGGTTATGTAGTCAAAGAAATCAAACACGCTCAGTCCGAACAGCGTGAACCCGTCCAGAGGTCCGAAAGACAGCGAACAGAAGACCCCTACTACGCCACACAGCAGAAAACTCAGCAGCACAGCGCGCATACGTGAGCGGTGCAGTTCCTCTATGATGAACGCCACTACCACCTCCATAAGCGATATGGCCGACGTTATGGCCGCAAGCAACAGAGCCAGGAAAAACAGGACCGCGGCCAATCCTCCGAGAGGCATGGATTGGAAAACACCTGGAAGGGTGATAAAGACCAGTCCGGGGCCGGCGCTGACGTCAGGATCGACACCATTCATAAGAGCTATGGCATAAACAGCAGGAATGATGGCAAGAGCGGCTATCACAGCAAAAGCCGTGTCAAAAAATGCTATCCAGGCGGATGAAGCAGCTATATTCTCGTCCTTATGGACATAAGAAGCGTATGTCAGAATAGTTCCGCACCCTATACTTAGCGAGAAGAAAGCCTGGCCCATGGCCGCTATGCATGTGTCAGCCGTGACTTTGCTGAAATCAGGCACGAACATATAACGGACGCCCTCAATGGCACCGGGCAGTGAAAGTGAACGTATGACCACCAGTACGATGATTACGAACAGCACCGAAATCATGATTTTTGACATTCGTTCTATACCTTTCCGGACTCCGAACGCTATAATCAGTCCGGTCATGCCGAGGAACAGCATGGTATAGACTAAAGGCTTCCAGGGACTGCTTATGAATGAGCCGAAGAACTGTGCATAATCACCCTCATATCCCATAAGTCTTCCGGAACATGCGTCATCCAGATATTTGACTGACCATCCTCCCACAACACAGTAGAACGAAAGTATGCAGGCAGATGCCAGCACGGCTATGAATCCCATCCAGCGCCACTTGGAACCCGGAGCCAGACGGTCAAATGTCCTGAACGGGTTAGAACCGCCTCTGCGACCTATCAGATATTCAGAAATCATAACCGGCAGACATATCACCAGCAACATAATGACATAGATGAGCAGGAATGCCGCACCTCCGTTCTTTCCCATCGTATATGGGAAGCGCCATATATTACCCAGTCCGATGGCTGAACCTGCCATAGCCAGAAGCATACCTATGCGGCTACCGAATGTCTCCCGAGGGTTACGTACCATCAGAACAGACGCAATATATCGTTAAGATTGGCGAATATCAGCAATCCGAACAGGATTACCATACCTATTGTGTTGGCCACCTCAAGGAACTTGTCGCCAGGTTTCTTTCCTGTAACCACTTCAACCAGCAGGAACAGTACATAACCACCGTCAAGTGCAGGAATAGGCAGTATGTTCATGAACGCCAGAATGATGGAAAGGAATGCTGTCATAAGCCAGAATGCATGCCAGTTCCACTTTTCCGGGAATATGCTGCCAATGGTGCCGAATCCGCCAAGACTTTTGGCCCCTTCCTTGGTGAAGACATAACGGAAATCACCCACATAACCCTTCAGCGTATTCCAGCCATATCTGATACCGGCCGGTATGGAGCTGAAGAAACCGTATTCAAGGGTTACGGGCTTGTATTCATCGGTAATGTGGATTATTCCTATCTTGAAATCAGCATCGGCTGTCACTGTCAGAGTGTCACGCCCGGCACCCGGACGGCCAATCACCAGCCGGAGATTACGATCGACATGTTTTTCCTCGGCACGGCTGCGCAACTCATTGAGAACAGCCTGAAATGATGTCCATGTGAATGCGTTTTCCCCGTTTACGGCCAGAATAGTGTCACCGGCCAGAATACCGGCAGCGGCGGCACCTCCTTCAATCACACTGTCAACTGTCATAGGACTGAGTATGGAGACAAACGGGACAGAACGTGTGAAATCAAAAAGTGAAAGTTCCTCAGGCATCTCCAGGACAACCTCCTTCCCGTCACGGAGCACCGTCACCTTATCAGCCTTAGCAATTGCACGGTACAAGTCACCGTCGAACTCGCATGTGGGCTTGCCGTCAGTAGCCATAATGATATCCCCGTCACGGAAGCCTATTGACTCGGCCTGGGCATTGAACTCCATCCCATGTTTCAGATCTTGTGCCGGAATATAGCTGTCTCCCCACTTGAAAAGCA
The DNA here is from genome assembly GCA_002310175.1 of Bacteroidales bacterium UBA1192. GTDB lineage: Bacteria > Bacteroidota > Bacteroidia > Bacteroidales > Bacteroidaceae > Colenecus. The sequence goes on along the minus strand of DBYG01000019.1, from coordinate 17,668 downwards.
CCATGGAATAGATGAAGAATGCCAGTATCAGGTTAAAGAGGACACCACCCACCATGATAAGCAGACGCTGCCAGGACGGTTTGGAACGGAACTCCCAAGACTTGGGTTCCTGCTGCATGGCAGCTACATCCATAGACTCGTCTATCATTCCGGCAATTTTACAGTAACCACCGAACGGTACCCAGCCCACACCGAACTCAGTGTTCTCAGGTGACCGGCGCCAGTCTCCTTCAGGGAGAGACTCCAGGTCAATGGGCTTATATATTGTCTCTTCCTTGCCTTCAAAATTGAAACGTTTCTCCTCCTCATAACTTTCAGGCACGTTCGGGCTGAGGAAGCGGACCCTGAGCCTGCCATCCACCCTCTTTATACGGACAAGTGAAAACCTCGGATTAAAGAAAGCATAGAATTTCTCCACCCTCACACCGAAAAGACGGGAGAACAAATAATGACCGAACTCGTGGAAAACAACAAGAATGGTCAGGGAAAGTACCAACTGAAAGAAACGGATCCAGAATGTTGACATGTATCAATTATTTTTTCTTGGGTTTATCAATGATGCCGCCACACGCCGTGACTCGGCATCGGTCTCAATATAGTCTTCAAGTGATGACACCTTACGGAACGGGATGCGAGCCATTGTATCAGCTATTACATCACTCATCTGAAGGAAACCTATCTCATCATGCAGGAACGCTGCCACACATACCTCATTGGCCGCATTCAATATGCAAGGCATGTTGCCGCCGCGTTCAAGCGCCTCATAAGCAAGTGCAAGATTCCGGAAACGGTCAGTATCCGGTTCCTCAAACGTGAGTGTCCCTAATTCTGTAAAATCCACCCTTGGGAAACCGGCCTCAAGACGGCGAGGATAAGAAAAAGCGTACTGTATAGGCAGACGCATATCAGGCGCACCGAGCTGTGCCTTCACCGCTCCATCGGCAAACTGAACCATTGAGTGGATGACTGACTGCGGGTGCACCACCACCTGTATCTTGCTGTATGGCACCCCGAACAGCCATTTGGCCTCAATAACCTCAAACCCCTTGTTCATCATGGAAGCGGAGTCTATGGTTATCTTGGCTCCCATATCCCAGTTGGGATGCTTCAATGCCTGCGCCTTTGTTACTGTCTTGAGCTGATCCTTACCCAAGATGCGGAACGGGCCGCCGCTGGCGGTAAGCAGAATCTTCTCAACAGGGTTCATAGACTCTCCGCTCAGGCACTGGAATATGGCAGAGTGCTCCGAGTCCACCGGAAGAATGGGGGTTTTGTACTGCAATGCAAGCGATGTTATAAGCTCTCCTGCCACAACCATTGTCTCCTTGTTGGCCAATGCTATGACCTTTCCTGCCTTTATGGCCTCTATGGTGGGGCAGAGACCTGCAAATCCCACCATCGATGCCAGCACAATGTCTATAGGATCTGCCGTTACAATCTGATTGATGGCATCAGAACCTGCATACACCTTTATGGGCTGACCGGCCAACGCCTCCTTAAGTCTGGCGTAATGCTGCTCATTGGCTATGACCACTGCCTCGGGTTTGAACCTTAACGCCTGCTCAATAAGCATATCCACACTGTTATTGGCAGTCAAAGCATATACCTGATACTCATCAGGATGGGAAGAAATGACATCAAGCGCTTGTCTCCCTATAGAACCTGTTGAACCTAATATCGCTATCTGTTTCACTGGAACAATATATATTTTTCCGGGTCAATAGGCTGACCCTGATACCATAATTCAAAATGCAGGTGTGAACCTGGAGTCTCGCCACCTCCGGTATTACGTCCCACGAGGGCAATGACTTCACCCTGACGGACCTTATCGCCGGATTTCCGGAGTAAAGACTCGCAATGCTTGTAAACTGACACCAGTTCCCCCGGATGAACCACACAGATAGTATATCCTGATTCTGCCGTAAAGGAGCTGACCAGCACCGTACCGTCAAGTACAGAGACCACACTCTGATTGGGACTGGCGGCAATATCCACACCGAAATGGGAGTCAAGGGTGTTGAAACTGGATGCCACAAGACCCTGGGTAGGCCTGAACAGACTCATTGAACGGATATCCTGCATAGGAACTGACTGCGAGGTTATGTTATAGCGTTCAGCCTCCTCGAACTGACGGACGAACTCCTCTTCACGGCTTGTAGGTTCCATCAGTTCAACACTCTTCTGCAATGATAAAGAGTCAATCCTGATGACAGTGTCCGTGCTTACCCTTCCGGCTATTATTTCCTGAATATTTGACAAGTACCTGTTGCGTGTCTCCATCACGCTCATAAGTGAGTCAACCCTGAGAGCATCATCAATAACAGTCTGCCGCAGTTTATAATCACTATCAACAGAATAGGGTTGTGATTTCATCAGGGAAATCCTGTTTCCTATCAAAGCACCGATAAGACCTATAAGGAATATGCCAACGGAAAAATAGAAAACGGACAACCTGGTTCCCAAAACCTCCTTCTGCTCATCCTCATTGACAACAGAGACACGGTAACGGTAGGTGAACCTGCGCAGCAGGCTCATACGTCCTATGGATTTCCTTCTTTTCTTAAGGCTCTTCATTCTTAAGTAATCAAAGTTCTGCCAGGCCCTCCGGCAAGTTGTATCTCAATATCCTGACATCCCTGTCAATCTCCACTATCCAGTCAGGATTAGCAGGTATGATACGATCTCTCTCAGAGTCATTGACAAGGAACAATATGTTCGGAGTGGAATCATCCACCGCCTTTATGTGTCCCATGGGGCCCTCGGCAACATCCACGATCTCCCACCCTATAAACGTCTCCCAAGTCAGTTCGCCGGAATCCTGATCCACCACAAAACGGGCAGGAATGAATACCTCAACACCCATGAACCGTCTTATCTCATCCACATTGTCATACCCCTCGAACTTGACCAGTATGACATTGCTGCTCTTGTCCCTGATTGACTCGATGAAAAAAGGAACGGGTATTCCGTCCATGATACATATAAGACAGTCTGTCTCATCCGTCCAGTCAAGGGATGCAGGAACGGAAACCGCCATCTCTCCGTTCACACCGTGGGACTTCAGCACTCTGCCCACCCTGACCAGACTGTTCATGTCAATCATCTCACTCTATCCTCTCTATATGCGCACCCAATGCGTTGAGGCGTATATCAATATTCTGATACCCCCTGTCTATCTGACCGATATTGTCAATGCGGCTTGTCCCCTGTGCGCTCATGGCAGCTATCAGCAATGCTATACCCGCACGGATATCAGGCGATGTCATGCGTCTGGCCTGCAACGGAAAACGTCTGTCATGTCCTATAACAACCACACGATGCGGGTCACAAAGAATCACCTGAGCACCCATGTCTATAAGATTGTCCACAAAGAACAGTCGGCTTTCGAACATCTTCTGATGTATAAGAACGCTGCCGTTGGCCTGCGTGGCAGTAACCAGAAGGACACTGAGAAGGTCAGGGGTAAGTCCCGGCCATGGAGCATCGGCTATTGTCATTATGGACCCGTCTATGAACGACTCAATCTGATAATGTTCCTGGGCCGGGATATAAAGGTCCTCTCCCTGCTGTTCCATCCTGATTCCCAGACGGCTGAAACTCTCGGGAATGATTCCCAGATTATGAAATGACACATCCTTAATGGTAATCTCACTTGATGTCATGGCAGCCATACCTATGAAACTGCCTATCTCAATCATGTCCGGAAGCACGTTATGGGATGCTCCGTGAAGTTCATCAACACCGTGTATCGTCAGCAGGTTACTGCCTATTCCAGTGATCCTGGCGCCCATCTTTACAAGCATTCGGCAAAGCTGCTGCACGTAAGGCTCACAGGCCGCATTATAGATGGTTGTTATACCCTCAGCCCTGACAGCAGCCATAACGATATTGGCGGTTCCTGTCACAGAGGCCTCGTCCAACAGCATGAAACAGCCCTTCAGCTGTTCTGCTTTCAACTCATAATATCCCCGTGCCTCATTGAGACTGAATGTGGCACCGAGAGCCTCAAATCCCCTGATATGCGTATCCACACGACGGCGGCCTATCTTGTCGCCTCCCGGCTTGCTCACCACGGCATGACCGAAACGGGCAAGCAGCGGACCAAGCAGCATGACAGATCCGCGCAATCCGGCACTGCGTGTTACGAAATCCATACTCTCGGCATACTCAGAATCAATGTCATCTGCCTGAAAAGACCATTCGCCCGGAGCTGTATTGCGCACCTTGACACCCAACTTGATGAGCATACCTATGAGATTTCTCACATCCAATATGTCAGGAACATTGGAAACGGTCACCACCTCAGGGGTCAGAAGCACGGAACAGAGTATCTGCAGCACCTCATTCTTGGCACCTTGAGGGCATATGGTCCCCTTGAGGCTTCGGCCTCCTTCTATGACAAATGACGGCATATCCTTGATTTCAATATCTGCGTTTGTTCTTTTTCTTGCCGTACTGCTGCTGACGCTGCTGATGCGGTGCCGAAGAGAAGGTCACATCCAGCTCACCCTCCTGAAGTCTCAACTTCCCTTTGGAATACCAGTCTATATCAGATGCTATGCGTGCATCGTCCACCATCTCCTTGTTCCAAAGCATGAGGTCTTTTTTCATCTGTACCGCAGTCAGGTGTAACAGTTGGTTGCGTTCCGGTCCCTCAGGCAAGGATGCGGCCACATCCAGCATCTCCGGAATAATCCGCCCGTAATGACGAAACCTTATGTCACCGGCGGGATAACTGATAGTGTCAGGCAACTGTCTCTCCTTTTCCAACTTTGTAATGGGATAAGGATAATCTATATCAAGCTTATAATCCGACATGAACGCAAGATGATCCCATAACTTGCCCTGGAAATCGGGTACGTCCCTGAGTGCAGGGAACATACTGCCCATGATAGCGATAATACTTCTGGCACAACTCTCACGTTCTTTCCTGTCTTCAATCGTTACGGCATAGTCAACCATATCCTGCACAGCACGTCCATACTCAGGCATGGGCAGTTTCTCTCGTTGCGTATTGTAGTTCATCAAACCAGCTTTTTAGGTTTAACAGCTATGAAATCTTTCAGATAGTAGGGCTCAAAATAGGCCACATCACGGAACTCCTCCCTATTGAACGCCTGCTCGGCCAGCGGGAACATCCAGCGGGCCTCCGGATTTATGTCATCCAGGAAATGCGCGTCGGGATGGTTTATGGTCTCCCGACATTTGGCGGCACCGTTACCCATGAACCATACAGGATGGCTGTCCAGATACTCCATGTATGTGCTTCCGTCCACGATGTCAGCCCGTATCTCACGCACCGGGTTCAGCGCCCTGTCATAGACGGCACTATACACCTCCATGCGGCGGGCGTCTATCATGGGACAGAGCAGAGCATCATCAGGAAGTTCAAGAGAGAGTAACGGCTGCACGCAGAGCAGTTTGAGAGTGGAGACTGAAATCAGTCTGATCCCCCGGCCGTAACAAATGCCTTTGGCCATCGATACACCTATCCGCAAGCCTGTATATGAGCCCGGGCCCTCGCTTACTGCAACGGCATCCGGCTTAAGCCCGCGGCTGTCGATAAGAGCGAGCGCCTCATCAACCAGCACTCCAAGTGAGACAGCATTGTTGTGACCCTCACGGTCAGCCTTGTCAAACAGCAGCTGCCCCTCATCGCTTACGGCAACTGAACAGCCTTCGGTTGCCGATTCTATGTGCAATATTACACTCATCTCAGGATTTGACCCTATTAATCTGCGAAGGTAAGGATATTTTTCCAAAGGAAAAGGCCGTATCGGGGCCTAATTCTGTCCCGATACGGCCTTTAATCCGTTTTTAACGTAAAATAAACGTTTTTTATTTGCCGAAATAACGCTTGAACAGGCCCTCGAATCCCTTTCCATGACGGGCCTCGTCCTTAGCCATCTCATGAACAGTGTCGTGAATGGCATCCCAGTTCTGCTGTTTGGCTATGGTAGCCAGACGCAGTTTGCCCTCACATGCGCCATGCTCGGCATTCATACGCTTCTCAACATTAGTCTTGGTATCCCACACCACATCACCTACCAGCTCGGCAAAACGGGCGGCATGATCGGCCTCCTCAAAGGCATAGCGGCGGAAAGCTTCGGCAATCTCCGGATAACCCTCACGGTCAGCCTGACGGCTCATGGCTAAATACATACCCACCTCGGAGCATTCGCCCTCGAACTGCATACGCAACTCCTTCATCATCTCCTCTGAACTGTCCTTGGCTACGCCTATTATATGCTCGCAGGCAAACTGCAGGGAATCACCACCCTGTACTACCTCCTTGAATTTCTCTCTGGGTGCTTTACACTGTGGGCAACGTTCGGGTGCCTCATCTCCCTCATGTACATATCCGCATACCGTGCAGATGAATTTCTTTTTCATAATCTTTTGTATTTATTGGTTTGTATTTGGTTTGTATATGGTCAGATTGCGAATATATGTTTTTTTAATGGGAAATGACTAATTTTGCATAAAATTTTTGGATTACAATATGATTCAGTCAATGACAGGTTACGGCAAGGCCACTGCCGAAACCGGGAACCGTAAGGTGATAGTGGAAATAAAGTCGCTCAACAGCAAGGCAATGGATATATCGGCCAAGATTATCCCCGCCTTCCGTGACAGAGAACTTGACATCCGTTCACGCATAACCGCTGCTCTGGAACGCGGCAAGGTGGATCTTGCGATTTATGTAGACAGCTCCTCCGCATCTGGAGCACAGACCATAAACGCAACCGTATTCAACAGTTATCTCAAGCAGATTGAAACTATTGCCTTGAGTACGGAGTACAAGGTTCCTGATGACATCATATCCACAGTTCTACGCATGCCCGAGGTACTCAGCACGAGCCAGCAAGATGAGGTGAGCGAAGCGGAATGGCAAGCGGTATCAAAAGCCGTGGACAGCGCCATTGCGGCACTTGTGGAATATCGCAAGGCTGAGGGTGTGGCACTGGAAAAGAAATTCCGCGAGAAGATTCTGAACATCTCTTCCCTACTGGCATCGGTCGAGCCGTATGAAAAGGATCGGATTACCAGGATAAAAGAGCGCATGCGTACCTCCCTGCTCGATGCTGTGGGAAAGAACTATGACGAGAACCGCTTTGAGCAAGAGATGATATTCTACATAGAGAAACTGGATATCAGTGAGGAGAAACAACGCCTGACCAATCATCTGGACTACTTCATCAAGACTCTTGAGGAGGGTCACGGACAGGGTAAGAAGCTGGGATTCATAGCCCAGGAGATGGGCCGTGAAATAAACACACTGGGCAGCAAGAGCAACCAGGCCGAGATGCAGAACATAGTGGTGCGTATGAAAGATGAGCTGGAGCAGATTAAGGAACAGGTACTTAACGTGATGTAGGCCATGAAAGGGAAATGTCTTATTTTTTCAGCACCATCGGGATCCGGTAAGTCCACCATAGTAAACAGGTTGCTTGAACATCCAGAACTCAGGATGGTGTTCTCCATATCGGCCACCAGCCGCGCTCCCCGCGGTTTAGAGCAGAACGGTGTGGAGTACTTCTTTCTCTCAGCCGACGAGTTCCGCCGCCGTATTGCTGCCGGTGAATTCCTGGAATATGAAGAGGTTTATCCCGACTGTTTCTACGGAACGCTCAAGGAGCAGGTTGAAAAAAACCTTGATGAAGGGATGAACGTAGTTTTCGATGTGGATGTCAAGGGAGGATGTAACATAAAGGAGTATTTTGGAGAGAGGGCTCTCTCAATATTCATACAGCCGCCTTCCATAGCGGAGCTGGAACGCAGGCTTGTAAAGAGAGGGACCGATGCTCCGGAGATGATTTCAAAAAGAGTGGCAAAGGCATCCTACGAGCTTACTTTCGCACCGTTTTTTGACACAGTCATCATAAATGACGAGCTTGAAACTGCGGTAGAGGAGACCTTAACCCGCGTAAAGGAGTTTCTCAATGTCTGAATCCATAAGGACCGCTCTCTTCGGAGGTACCTTCAACCCTCTTCACAACGGACACATAGCCATAGCCAGAAGTGTCATTGAACAGGGTCTGGCTGATGAGTTGTGGCTCATGGTGACACCGTGTAACCCATGGAAGAAAGGCAAGCAGCTTCTTGATGACCAGCTCAGATACAGGATGGCATGCGATGCCGTTGAAGGATTGGACGGAATCATGGCATCGGACTATGAGTTTAAACTGCCCATACCCTCTTACTCGGCAGACACCCTAAGGCACATCACCTCCGACTATCCTGAGCGCCGCTTCATCCTGACCATAGGGGCGGACAATTGGGAGAAGTTTGACCGCTGGTATGACAACAGATACATATTGGAAAACTTTCCTATCATCGTATATCCCAGAACAGGATCACCGGTAGGAGAACTGCCTGAAGGCGTTACACTACTGGACTGTCCGCTGATTGACATCAGCTCCACACAGATAGTGAACCTGATCCGACAGGGAAAATCCATAAAAAAAATGGTCCCGGCAACAGTTGCCGCAACCATAAAGGAATTGAATCTTTACCGTTAAAGCTTCTCTATCAGCGCTACAGCGTGGGCCGATATACCCTCCATCCTTCCTGTGAATCCCAACTTCTCAGTAGTTGTAGCCTTGATTGAGACCCTATCCGCCTCCAAGCCCATCAGCTCTGCCAAAACCTGCTGCATCTGAGGAATATGGGGATTCAGCTTGGGTTTCTCCGCACAGACGGTAGCATCCACATTACAGATACCGTATCCCTTTTCCTTAATGAGCCCCACTGTCTCGGAAAGCAATATCCGGCTGTCTATACCCTTGTAGCGAGGGTCAGTATCGGGAAAATGATAACCTATGTCACGCATTGCGGCGGCGCCCAGCAGGGCGTCACATATAGCATGTATGAGTACATCCGCATCCGAATGGCCCAACAGCCCCAACCCGAAATCAATCTTTACACCACCTATTATCAGGTCACGGCCCTCTACGAGTCTGTGAACATCAAAACCGTATCCTACCCTGATCATAACTATCGCCCCAAAATGGCCTTCAGGCCGTCCATATCAAATGACAGAGTAAAACGCAGTGTCTGGTCAAGTGGATTGCTCTGGGCTGTAGATATAAGGTAAGCGGCATCCAGCGAGAATACGCTCATCCTGAATCCTGCACCTATAGTGAAATACTTGCGGTTTCCCTTATACTCATTCTCGTAATGGTAACCGCCACGCAACAGGAACTGGTCATTGTAGTTATACTCTACACCTGCACCCCAGTAAATCTCTCTCATCTCCTCCTTCATTCCGCCGGGAGCATCGTTGAACGACTTGAAAATACCAGCGATAGGAGAGAGTTCGTTGTAGCCGGTAGCTGCCAGCCAGGTGGCATAGTCTGAAGTATAGCTCAGGTCACTATCATCCTCTCCGGGATGCTCTTCATACATGAACTGACTATATGTGGGACGTGTGGGAACCATCAGCTTGTTGGCATCGAAATTAAGTGAGAACGAGTTGTATTCGTCAATTGGAACACTCAGGGAAAGTCCAAGCCTGAGGTTGGTCGGAATGAACTCGTTGGTCTGTCCGCCATCATATGATATCTTGCTGCCTATGTTGGAGGCATTCAGACCTAATCCCAGCAGACAATCCCTCCGGCCCAGACCGATATAGTTGTTGTAGTACATGGAAATGTCAGCCGAGAAAGCCTTGCCGGGAGTAAGTTCATCATCATAATGATACTGAAGATCCGAATATATGAACCTCATTCCAACAGCAGCAGAAAGACTCTCGGACAGCTTTCTGGAATAATCGAAATCAAAAGCGAACTCATACGGCCGTATTATTGCCTGTGGACCTTCAGATATTGAAGCTCCTCCATTGACCACAATCACTTCACCAAGTGAGAAATAGGTCAGTGAACCGCTCAACGCCGAATAGTCATCAAGCTTATAGTAACCCACCAGATTGGCCAGGTCAATATCCGATACCAGCTGACGGAGCCAAGGTGTGTAACACAACGAGAGTCCGGCCTGACTGTTGGCAAAAGGATATTTGGAAGGATTCCAGTACTGGCTGTTGTTATCATTGTAAGGATCAGTGGCACAACCCACGTCGCCCATAGCGCCCGCCCTTGCGTCAGGGGCTATCGAGAGCGATGTGACACCCGTATATACCGGATTGAACTGCTCTTTCTGGGCATATACCGCCTGTGCCGTAAACACAAGCAGTAATGTCAATAATGTTTTTCCTATATTCTTTTTCATCATATAAATAAACTCAAAATCAATCCTGTTATTGTATAATAGCTTATTCTCATGGGCCGGCAATGATCAGTTTGCCGTTGACCACGCCCTTGCTTTCAGCCTCAACCGGGGTTTTCACCTCGGCACTGATGATATAGAGTCCAGGCTGGAGCCTCTGTCCGGAACTGCTGCAAAGATCCCAACTTATCATGCTTACCCCTGATTCCGAAGTCTGTGTGGTACAGCCGGTCCAGACCATCACCCCTCCGGTACTGAATACCCGCACAGTAATCTCGGCATCCTGGCCCGGTCTGTCATGAGTAACCACGAATGTGGTGTTCTCACGGGCGGGATTTGATGTCGCCTCCACCGTGAATTCAGGTTTCAGACCGTTCTCCACCTTGAAATCCAGAAGACGTACCGATGAGTTGTTCATAACATCCCACACCCTGAACATGAGCTGATGTTTCCCCTCCGGAAGAGAAGGCAGGCTGAACACCACCCTTCCTCCTGTATAACCGCCGTCCGTTGATGTAAAATAGTTGTTAAGCACCCAAGTATATTCGGGGTTATTGTCTATGACAAGAAGTATATCATGCCCCAAACCATTACCGGATGTATTCAAGCCACTCCCGTCAAAAATATCAGCCACGAACAGCGGCGTGGAATTCACATGCCCGCCGTAACGGAAAGAAGGGGTATTCAGATACAGGCTCACTGACGGACCAATGGTATCACTCTTCAGTGAAAGGTCTGTCCCGCCTACCCTGAAATTCTCAAAGAAACCTGCCGCTGACAACTTGCCGTCACGTCTGTCGGCATAGAGGCTTATCCTGCCGGATTCATCGGAGTAATTTATATCCAACGGAACCGGGAAAGAAAGCCTGAATTCCCCATGGCGCACGGAATCAGTCCCGGCAAAAAGTATCCGGTCACGATTCATGAATGTGAAAGGCTCATCGGCAGTCCTGGCATTATCAAGACACACTACCTCACGCTCACTGTCAAAGACTGACATATATAGCTTTCCGTCAAATCCCGAGTCCCGGACTGAATCGAACTCTATATGCCCGCTAACCTCGATGACGGAACCGGCCATAGCGTTCAGGCTGTCAGAGAAAGCTGACTTGTGTGAGAAAGAATCTATTACAGCCGTCATCTGAGCCATCCCCAGACGTAGAGCCGGATCACCCAGCAGCACATAGTGTATCTTATTCTCGGAATAATCGGTATATTCGCTTCCGCTCGTCACCAAAGCGTTCTTGGCAAGTCTCAGGGCACGTCCCAGAGTGTTGAGTCTTCCGTCATCGTCCACATTCAGGACATAGTTGGCATAACTGTTGTTTATCACCCTGTTGCTTGATGAATAGACTGTCCTGGTTGTGGACAGCAAACCTATTGCTCCACCCTTGTCATTATTCATAAGGTTCATTCCGAAACTCTCCACAGGTGAATCAAACGGAGCTATGTCACAGGAGGCGGTAATCCAGAAAGGCAACCTCGGTGAGGTGAGGGAAGAGGCATCAGCCTTGTTGAGCACCAGCTCGTGTGAGAGTACATCGGGACTTCCGTGTCCCGTATAGTTTACTATGAGCGCCCCCTTGTCCAACTCCTCCAGGATGAGCTTGCGTACTGAAGGATAGCTGTTGTAGGAAGCACTCACCTCCATCTTGAACGCATCCCAATAGACCTTGGTCTGGTCTAGTACCGGATAGAGCTTCCTGTATATGGAAGCCACTCCGTCAGCGTCACTCATGTGGGTATTGTTATCTCCGTCATCGCCTAAGATGAGTATCCTGTTCCGCCATGCGCCTGAATTACGCCCATCCATATAATCCATAATACGGTTAACCATTGACTCCGCCTGAGCTGCGGTATGGACAGGCAGACGTCCCACACCTATATCCACCTTTTCCCTGAGCAACGACTTACCCTCACCGTCATCCAGAAGACCGTAATAATCCTCCATCACAAATGATGCGGTATGGCTCGTGGAGTTGTATGATTCATAGCAGAGCAGGAAATCATCAGGTGACATTCCCTTCCAGTCCGATACAAGCATACGGTTATCCCATGCCCCATCTCCCATGAGGAGCAGGTTCTCAGGAGCGTTTACCGTATCCCCCGACCTGTCATAGAGCATCTTCATGAAACGTCGTATGGCTGTGGCATCAGGAGTACCGGATGAGAACTCATTGTATATCATATCGGCCCTGACCACCTCCACGCTCATACCGTCCTTAATCCTGTGGGCATCCGCAAGACGCTCCGCCTGAGCGGTGAGCTTACCTGAAGCTGGCACCACTATAACCATGTCAGCCTGACCCACACCGTGAAGGTTCTGGTTCATCACCTCACCTACCACCACCGGTTCAGGCAATGAAGCCGTCACATCAACTGCCACAAGCTCATCATCTGCCGCATAATCCGATGCCATCGTTACAGTCCTTCCATCCTCATATATGGAAGGAATAACGCTCATGGAACCATCGGACGATTTCCTCCAGACCTTGACGCCGGAACCGGAACCGTCAATGCTGAAACTTACGTTTTTCATCCCGGATCCCGTCCTGAAAAGGGTGCATCCGTCATATAAGGAGAGCCTGCGCATGAAATTCAGACGAATGAAATCAAGATGGCCGGCAGGATTACCCTCACGTTCATGCACAAGCCTTACACTACTCCGGTCAGTGAACATACCGCGTACTGTAAAAGTATGTTCCGCTACCGTAGCCACATCATTCCCGCCCTTGATTCCTACGGACATGCTACCTACAGCAGTATTGTTGACTGAGACCGCAAGTCGGGAGTCATTGTCACTGTCGGAGGAGAAAGCCACAGTCATCAGCACACTGTCCCCCTCTATACCGTCCAACTGAAAAGCATAAGAGCGGGAACCTCCCGCAGAATAGTCAAAAGACTCGAACAGACGGCGTCCGGAACGATACCAGCTGAACTCATCGGGATCATATACAAAACGGTCCGGAAAGCTACTCACTACAGTTCCCGGAACTGAATCAGCCTGTGCCTCGGAAAACTGAAGAGGCTCACCGGAAGCGTCATCCGTCAGGAAATAATAACCCCAGTCAGAATATGTATTCCTCTCATGTATGTACTCACCCACGTAGTTCCTGCTCCATTTCACAGGTCCCTGCCCATAGAAAAGGAGAGCATTTCCGGTATGCCATAAAGGCTGCTCAGGAAGATCATCCACCAGATCCTGGAGTTTTATCTCTGGAAGCACTGCACCTCCGTATCCGAACAGCCTCACTCTCTCCGGCTCACTGAATCCCATGGAACGCAATGAACTGAATGTAAGCTTATAGACACCTGTCTCAGGAATACGTATCTTGACCCATCGGCCGTGCGACAGCTTTGATTCGGTGGCATAACGTTCAGCAATACTCCTTGCAGGTGCGACTCTCCTCATCATAACTTCCCGGTTCACCACCGGCTTGTATGAGTTCACCGCCATCAGACGGCCGTCACGCTTCATGACAGGGACGAATCCAATCTCCAGCACGGCAGAACCCCTTGTCACACCTATGAAACTCTCCACCTCCGGCCATTCCGGAACATCCCTTACGGTAATTCCCCATCTGGCGGCCGTCTCATCAGAAAGAGGCACCAGCTCAGGGAATTCAATACCAGCGGAATAGGCTGTATCAGCCCAGCTGCCGTAGAGCGGTATGCTCAAACCTACCCATGGAGCTACGGAATCATTCTCAGAGAGCCGCCATTCTGTCTCCATGATGCCGTAATCCTGCGCTACAGCTCTCATAGCTGTCAGCAGGATCAGGAAAAAATATGTAAGCAGCCCTTTTCTCAATCTATCTTATATGAAAATCAAGAACATTATCCCCTTCCAGAAAACCCTGCAGGTGCTGACCTATGCTAACCGGTCCCACACCCACCGGTGTCCCTGTAAAAATCAGGTCACCTGTCTTGAGTGTGCAGAAACCACTTACATACTCTATAATCCGCGCTACCGGAAAAATCATGTCGGCGGTATGTCCCTCCTGAACCGTATTCCCGTCTATATCCAAACGGAAATGCAAATCCTGCAGGTCACCTGCTTTCTCACCGGGAATCCAATCCCCCACCACAGCCGACTGGTCAAAACCCTTGCACAACTCCCACGGCAATCCTCTCTTGCGGAAATCATCCTGCATATCCCGTGCCGTAAAATCAATGCCCAGTGTGACCGCATCTATATACCGATGGGCGAACCTCGCACTGATGCTCTTGCCCAGACGGCTTATCCTAACCACAAGTTCCGTCTCGTAGTCTACCCTACCAAGATGGTCGGGCAGGAAAAAGGGACGTCGGTTTCTCAGTATTGAAGAGTCTGGTTTCATGAATATAACCGGACTCTCCGGCTTTAATAACGTTTCTCCCAATTCTTTATTGTGCCTAGAATAGTTCATTCCCACGCAGATGATTTTCATTTTTAGGCTTCTGATTGAGTTATGATGCAAAGATAGTATATTTGTCCCCGTTATGGGAAAGAATAACAATAACGATTGGAAGGACAGGCTTGGAGTTATGTACTCCACCAATCCGGATTTCAAATATGAGACCGATGAGGAACCTGAGCATGAGTTACTGCCTCCACAGCAGCAGAAACTGCGTCTGCGTATAGAGAAAAACGGCCGCGGCGGTAAAACCGTTACAGTCATCAGCGGATTCATCGGCCCACAAACCGATATGGACGCGCTGGCCCGCACCCTGAAGACATTCTGCGGCTGCGGCGGATCTGCCAAGGACGGTGAAATAATCATCCAGGGTGATTTCCGCGACAAGCTCAAAGCAAAACTGATACAGTTGGGCTACACCGGTACTAAATGACAAAAAGTTCTGCCCCCTGTCAAACTGAAAATCACTAAAAGTCAGTATTGCCTGCCTGCTTATTATAAAAGACCTTTGCACTGTCAAAAAACAAGGCAATGCAAAGATTTGTTATAGTTCTTCCTGTTCTATCAATACTGTCTGCCACACCGGTTATGGCACAGGAAATCAAAACTCAGTCACCCCTTACTGTCGGAGGTTACGGCGAGGTTGCCATAAGCAGGAATTTTTACAGCGATAACGTCTACCGATACTCAAATCCCACCAGATATAAGGATGACCCCAGTCACGGAAGGTTTGACATTCCGCATGCCGTTTTCTACATAGGTTATGATTTCGGAAGCGGATGGTCCGTCCAGAGCGAGATTGAATTCGAACACACTGGCTCCGGAAGTGCCGTAGAAAAAGAGTTTACAGAGGCCGGAGAGTGGGAACAGGAGATCGAAAAAGGGGGAGAAGTGGCACTTGAACAGTTCTGGATACAGAAAACATTCATGCCTCAGCTCAATCTCAGGATCGGCCATATGGTAGTGCCGGTGGGTGCTCTCAACAATGCCCATGAGCCTCTTAATTTCTTTACCGTCTACAGGCCGGAAGGCGAGTCCACAATAATGCCTTCAACATGGCATGACACCGGCATCAGCATTCTGGGAGACCTGGGAGATTGGAGTTATGAGTTCCAGGTGATTGCCGGACTTGACGCATTCATGTTCAACCGTGACAACTTTATTAAATACGGTGGAGCATCACCTTATGAGTTCAAGGTGGCCAACAACTACGGTTTTGCAGCCAGGATTGACAACCGTTCCATAAAGGACCTGCGTATTAGCCTGAGCGGTTATTACGGCAACAGCATGCACAACTCGTTCCCAAACGATATGAAAGACACCCGATACAAGGATGTAAAAGGCCGCACTACAGTAGGTTGCTTTGATTTCTGTTACAAATCCAATAACCTGGTCATACGCGGCAATGCCGACTACGGATGTGTTTCGGATGCCGTGACCATCAGTACGGTAAAGCGCAACATGACATCAAACAACGCCCCCTACAAGAAGACTCCTGTAGGAAAAGCCGCCATGACCTACGGCGGAGAGGCCGGTTTCAACATATTGGGCGAGGCCGATGAAAAGCTCTTTGTGTTTGGCCGATACGAATACTACGATCCGTATATACCGGCAACTGACCAGCAGGACTACACCTTTACAGATGTACAACGCATAGCAGCCGGAATCAACTGGCTTCCGATACCACAGATTGCCGTCAAGGCCGAGTTCTCGGAGCGTTTCCGCGACAGCCGTTACAACAACGAGCCATCGGTTTCAATAGGTATAGCATACATGGGATTTTTCAAATAAAAACATAACGTAATATGAAGAACAGATTCATTTTGGGAATGGCAGTAGCTGCTATTGCACTCTCTGCCTGTGACGATTCAAAGAAAGAGGAGAATTCATCATCATTTGAGAACGACATCAAGGCTGCCGTTGAGCAATACGTTCCCGGAGTGGTTTACTCAACATACAACGACCTGGCCTCAGAGTCGGCACAGTTGTATGACCTTCTGGCCGCAGCTGCCGATAAGGGTGTAGAGAATCTCACCCAGGCTGAAATAGACGCCATCTGCCGGAAATTCCTCCAGGCACGTCAGTCATGGGAGGAGTCAGAGGCATTCCTGTACGGTGCCGCTACTGATTTTGGTATTGATCCGCACATTGACACATGGCCTCTTGACGTCGAGGCTCTGGCCACAGCCCTGAGCAACACCGAGCAGGTTGCAGCCCTGGAAGGTGAGGACGGAATAGCATACGCATCGGCCAAACTGGGTGCCGAGTTGCTGGGATTCCACGGTATTGAGTTCATACTGTTCCGCGACGGACTGAACCGCACTGTAAGTGCCCTGCAGGGAAATGAGGACCACGAGGCATTCAGCGGCAAGACTGTTACCGGTGCCCAGGAACTCATCTATGCAGCAGCAGTGGCAGGTGATCTGCGTGACAACTGCTACCGTCTGAGCGTATCATGGAACCCCGATGCACCCCAGGCTTGGCAGGAGCGTTGCGAGGAACTTGAGGTTCCCGTTACACTGTCCGGTTCCGACAAGACATACGGCGAGAACATGCTTGGAGCAGCACAAGCCGGCAGTACCTACGCCACATGGCAGGAGACAGCATCATCAATACTGGTAGCCGGATGCTCCAACATCTGTAACGAGGTAGCCAACGTAAAGATGGGTAACGCTCACAGCGGTGAGGATGTCAACTACATAGAATCACCCTACAGCAAGAAATCATTCCAGGATTTCATAGACAACATACTGAGCATCCAGTATTCTCTCTACGGAAAGGCCGGAGCCACCGCACCTGAGAGCAAATCTCTCATAAACATACTCAAGAATTACAAGTATGACGGAGCCGATGCCCTGCAGGCCAGACTCAGCGAATCCGTAAACGCCCTGAAGGAGTGCCAGAATAAAGGAGCATTCGTAGATATCTATCGTGACAATGCCGTTCGGGATGCAATGGATGTCATAAACGAACTTGATGAGGAACTTAACAAAGCCGCACAGTGGATTGTTAAACAATAAATGATATGAACATAAAAGGATTAAGAA
>DBYG01000074.1 GCA_002310175.1 Bacteroidales bacterium UBA1192 | reverse complement strand
ATCCAGGCTTTGGGTAAGGAGGCAGCCGCAAAAGCTATCAATGAGGCTAAGGTCAGCGTGGCTGAGCAGGACCGTAATGGTGAGATCGGTAAGGCTGAGGCTGTAAAGGAGACACGTATCCGTACTTCACAGGCAAATGCCGTAGCCGTACAGGGTGAGAACAATGCCAAAGTTGAGATTGCCAATTCCGATGCTTTCCGCCGTGAAAAGGAAGCTGAGGCTAACCGCTTAGCCGTAACAGCTGAGAAGGTGCAGCAGGCTAAAGCTCTGCAGGATGCGTATATCGCAGAGCGTGATGCCGAGAATGCCCGTGCAGAACGTGAACGTTCCACTCAGCAGGCAAATATACTGGTTGCTCAGCAGGTTGAGAAAGACCGTGTTATAATAGCGGCTGAGGCTGAGGCTGAGAAAATGCGTGTAAGCGCCAAAGGTGAGGCCGATGCCATATTCGCCCGTATGGAGGCTGAGGCTAAAGGTTATTATGAGATTCTGACCAAGCAGGCTGCAGGTTATGACAAGATGGTACAGGCTGCAGGTGGAGATGCCGCTAAGGCATTCATGCTGCTCATGTCGGAGAAGATGCCGGAGCTGGTCAAGACTCAGGTGGAGGCCATCAAGGGTATCAAGTTCGACAACGTAACAGTTTGGGATTCAGGTAACAGTGCTGAAGGAAAGGGCTCTACCGCCAACTTTCTGAGCGGTCTGCTTAAATCAGTTCCTCCTATGTCTGACTTGTTCAACATGGCAGGTCTGAATCTGCCGGAGTATCTTGCCAGGAAGAAAGAGGCTGAGAATGCTCAGTCTGAGGAAGTCAAGAAGGAAAAGAATTAACATTTTTCATTATTTCATATCTTAGCAATAGAAAACAGATAAAGTTAGCAAGATGAGAAGATGTGCCTTATTGGTCCTGGTGTCATTCTGTTGCGTGTGGACCATGGCTCAGGATACTGTTCAGATTAAGAAACTGAACAAGATGAATATGGTGGTTAAGGAGTGGAATACTGATGCCAAGACCAACAGGAAGATTCTGGACCATGTGACAACTTATAATCCCGACGGCAAGAAGATTGAAGAGATCGAGTACGGTCTTGACGGTCAGAAATGGCGTAAGCGTTACGAATATGGCTCCGATGGCAGAATGCTGCGTGAACTGGTATATAACGAGCGCAATGTACTTGATAATTACAAGAAATATGAGTACAATGAGTTTGGTAAGAAGCATACTCAGTACACGTATGACTCGAAAGGCAAGCTCAAGTCCATGAAGGTATTCGAATATATCACACAGGATGCCGGAGATTGAGCATATCCCGTTTGAGGAACCATTGAGGGATTTCCCGCCTGTGACGCTTGAGGAGATGGACTCCGTCAAGCTGATGAACCGTATAGACACGAAGTATCTTACAAGTGAAAGGATTCTGCTTGAACTGCTGGATGATGCATATAAAGCCGGATACAAGGTGTTGGTTATTGAAGGGTTAAGAATAAGTCCATATAATACACTGTACTATGATACTGCGGAATTAAGGATGTTTCAGGATCATCATAACCGCAGACTTACCCGTCAGAAGGTTCGTACACGTTCATATATCGCTTCCGGAATCTCTTTTTTGGAGATAAAGCGCAAGAACAATAAGGGTCGTACCAGAAAGAAGAGAATAGGAATACCATCCTCTGAATTCTATGATTTCAAGAGTGATACGGATGCTACGGATTACCTTGCAAGGCACTCTGCATTTACTGCAGATATCCTTTCACCGGTTCTGGAGACAAGGTTTGACAGGATAACTCTTGTAAATGCTAATATGACTGAAAGACTGACAATTGACACTTGTTTGTCATTCAGGAACATCAGGAGTGGTGTGAATGCTTCACTTAAGGATGCTGTGATAATAGAGCTCAAGCAGGATGGACGTGCATCCAGTCAGATGAAGAATATACTCCTTAATCATAGGATCAAACCGGTTAGGGTGAGTAAATATTGCATTGCTGTCACGTTGACTGAACCGGGTGCCCGGTGCGGTAGATTCAAGCCGAAAGTCAGGTGGATTGAAAAAACAATAAACAAAAAAATAACTGTCTTATGATTTCATTTCAGGAACTAGGCGATTACACGATTGCCGATGAGGATTTTTTTGATGTACAAGCGATAACTGACGGTATGATGTCTATATCGCAAAGTATAGTTGAACTGATGATCAGATTTTTCTTGAACCTGCTTGTATGCTGGATCCTGGTCCAGTTTTTCTACTATAAGAAGAGTCGTCGTCGCGACTATTATTTCACATTCATGGTCTTTTCATCAGCCATGCTTATGCTGCTTTACATCATGGGTAATGTTGAGGTCGGTGTGGGGCTTACACTTGGACTGTTCGCCATTTTTGGCGTCATAAGATATCGCACTGAAACTGTTCCCATCCGTGAGATGACCTATCTTTTTGTCATAATCGCTTTGGCGGCCATGAATGGTCTGGCTCCTTTATACAAGATGGTAGGAGCTGTAACTGACAACCCCCATTATGAACTGTCGGTGGGCAATGTGAGTATTACGATTCTTTCTAACTTTCTTGTTGTGCTGCTTATCTGCATACTTGAGAGCGGAAGGATGCTGAAGCACACATCCACCAAACTGGTATTGTACGACCGTATTGACATGATTGTTCCGGAACGCAGGGAAGAGCTTATTGCAGACCTGGAAAAGCGTATTGGCATCAAGATTGACAATATTGAGGTGGGACATGTTGACTTCCTCAAGGACTCTGCTTACATCAAGATATATTACACATTGGAGAAAGGTCAGACAGCCACTATAGATACCTTGACCAAGGCCAAACAGTTTGTGGAACAGTAAGTAAAGGCGGTCACTTACCGGCCTTGCTTTGAAGATAGGCCTTGAAGAAGCGTCCCTGTGTTGTGGGAGTAAAATTCCAGTCACTTATCAGCATGGGGGCCCAACTTGTATCAAAACACCATACTGTGAATGAGATACCTTTCTTTTCAAAATATTTTGTAATATGTTCGCCATATATGTCGGTTGACATAACGGGAACGTGAGCTCCCGGCTCATTTTCCAGACAGAATCCTATCTCGGTGCAGATAACTGGATACTTGTCTGCCACATAGCCGAAATCCTTTTCCCACTGTTCCTCCCATGGTTGGTCACGTTTCATGGGATAGGGATGTGACACATATGCCACGTTCGGACGGAGAATGGGCTCATTCTCCACAGGGGTAAGGTCATATGCCCAATTGAATCCTGCGCATAGACACAGTGCGTTGGGATTATATGTGCGGATAGTATCTATTATCTGTTCCTGTAACTGTTTCCACTCTGTCCATGTACATGGACCTGTACCGCTGATGGTGGGTTCATTGAACAATTCGTAAAGGGCCACCTGAGACTCATTCCTGTAGCGTTGTGCTACTGTGCGCCAGAACTTGAATGTTTCGGCCTTGGTGGTGTTGTACATGGCAGACGTGTAACGTTCTTCCTTCAGGTTACCTATGGAATGCCAGTCCATAATGACATACATGCCATATTGTTTGGCCCATTCTATACCTTGGTCCATCACCTGGAAAGTCTTTTCCCAGCCCAGTGAGTTGAGATTGGAAGGATGAACAGCAAAGCGTACCACATTGGCGCCCCAACGGGCAGCTTCGGCAAAATACCGCTCGTTCCATTGGTTCTCACGTACCAGTTTGACAGGATCGGAGAAACATAGACCTCTGAAAACGATTTCATTGCCATCGGGACCGATGAACTTGTTTTCACTTACATGCACCCATGCATTGCGGGTGGTACAGGATGTCATCATTGCGGCAAGCAGTGTGGTGACGGCTAATATTGACTTGATTCTCATTGTAAATGGTGTTAAAGTATAATATGCAATTATAGTGAAAATAATACGATTAATCGCTACTTTTGTCAAAAAAACAGTCGAGCATGATATGAACCGGGAATATCTTAGAAAACTCGCTTGTGGTGTGATTTGTTGTGCTGTCGGCTCTCTCATGGCTGTATCTTGTTCTGAGGAAGAAGTCCTCAGATTCCGTAGGGCTGATTTCAGCCGGATGGAGACGGTCCGTTTCAACCATAGGACCGGAAAACGAATCTCACTTGACAGTATAGTTTCTGGCATCAGGTTTGTTAGACTGGAAACAAGGCCCGGCTATGTGGTTGTTCATCCGGATGTTGTGAATGTGTTTGATGACGCCATTCTGTTTGCCGACAAGACCGCCACCAAGAAGGTTCTGCTGTTCAATCCTGACGGCTCGTTCAAGACCCCGGTCTCAAGCAGCGGAAAAGCTTTCTATCAGTATCTGAACCTTGATCATGTATTAGTCACACCTAACGGAGAGATTGGAATTCAGGAAAACGAAAGGGACAAGATAATGGTTTATGACCATAACGGCCGGTATTTGCGCATCATGGACAATATCATCGATTCAAGGAGCGTTGAGTTCATCGGAGAGAACCATCTGCTGCATTGTGTTAACGGCAAACATACTGAAAGCCGGCCGAGATACGACAGTATATTCTTTCTCGTAACAGATATCCGTACCAAGGACTGCTATGCGTTCGGGAAGAGGATGGAGATACGCAGATTCCCGTTCGTAAGGGAAAGAAACACCTTCCACTCCGGAAATAGGTCTATGGGAGTGCTTGATTTTGAGAATATAATATATGATTTTACTCCTGAGGGTGTTATGGCAAAATACAGGATGGAAATTACTCCTGAACTCCTGACAATAGATCGTAGTTTCAATATGAAACCGGCATATTTCTACCTGCTTGAAAATATGCCGTTTTTTGAAGGTAACTTTTTACAGATGAAAGATTGCTCCATTTTCCAGTATATCATGTCAGATGGACGGATTCAGACTCTTATTTACCGACACAGTGACAGAACCACGTTTGGTCTGTCGTCGTCCAATATGAATCCTCTTTTCAATGTGCCTTTTAAAGCCTCAACTGTATATAACGACTCAGTTCTTGTCCTTAGCTGTCAGCCGAATGATTTACTTAAAAAGCGTGAGGGGATACTCGGATTTTATGGCGAGGAATCTGGCTGGGAATCTCTTTTCGACGGTCTCAAACCGGCTGATAATCCTATTTTATTATTTGTGACACTTGATATTGACCGAATGTGACAGACAGCCTTCATTTCGCTTAATTGTATATATGTTATCAGTGAATTACTTAAGCTTTGCAATCATATCATCAAGCATCTTGAAAAGAGATGGAATTGTTTTTTGAGTGATGCTATCACACATAACTGCTTTTCCTACTGTTTTTGGTACATCGGAAAGCTTTTTTTGAAGTAACTCTCCTTTTTCTGTAAGCTTGACAATTGTCTGACGGGCATCCGAAGTTCCTTTTGTGCGTGTCAGGATACCTCCTGTCTCCATGCGTTTGAGCAGTGGGGTAACTGTGTTGGTTTCAAGCATAAGCTGTTTGGCTATGTCGTTGACCGGTTGTCCGTCTTTTTCCCAAAGAACGAGCAAAACCAGATACTGTGGATAGGTGAGTCCGTCCTTCGACAGTAAAGGATGATAAGCTTGTGTAAGAAGACGTGATGCTGTGTAAAGCCTAAAGCATAGCTGGTTCTCCAGCCTGAACTGTTGTTTCATAAAGCTACAGCATCTCAACTATATCCTTCTCCATATCTTGCGGAGTGGCAACCGGAGCGTAACGCTTTACTATGGAACAGTCCCGGTTGATTAGGAATTTGGTAAAGTTCCACAGGATGTCACTCTCCTTTTCAACACTCTTGCTCAGAGTCTTGAGCATCTTGTGTGTGGCCTTGGCCTTGAGCCCTTTATACTCCTCGGTTGGTGAGACTTCTTTAAGATAGGTATATACAGGATGTTCCTGTGCTCCGTTAACTTCAATTTTTTTCATGAGCGGAAATGTGACCCCGTGGTTTACGCGGCAGAACTCTTCAATTTCGGCATCGCTGCCCGGCTCTTGATGGGCGAATTGGTCGCAAGGGAATCCGATAATTACAAGTCCCTGGTCTTTATATTTTTGATATAAAGCCTCCAGGCCATCATACTGAGGAGTGAAACCACACTTTGATGCTGTATTGACTATCATCAGAACTTTCCCTTTATACTGTGACAAATCAGTCTCAATACCCTTGTTGTTAAGCGCTTTGAAATCATAAATCCTTTTCATAATCATTATATTTTATGTGTCATTTATATCGTTTGCGATGCAAAAATACAGCAGAATGTTTATATCGCAAACGATTTTTTATTTTTTAACTTTGATGGTCCTGAAATTGTTCTTCATAATTTACCGTTCACCTTGTTGATGCGGCAATAAAAATGTAATTTTGCGACATGAATTACAGTGGTATAATTGTTGGCGCAGCTGTTTTCTTTAGCATTGGTCTGTGTCATCCTGCCGTCATAAAGATGGAGTATTACTGGGGCAGGAGAAGTTGGTGGATATGGCTTGCTGTCGGATTGATATGCTGTATATTGTCCTTGTTGGTCAAGAATCAGACTTTATCAACCATAATTGGCGGTTTCGCATTCTCATGTCTTTGGGGAATAGGTGAGATGTTTAAGCAGGAAAAGCGTGTTCTCAAGGGTTGGTTTCCAGAGAATCCGGCACGTCACGAATATTACGAGTCCATAAGAAAAAGAACAAGTCAATAATTTGAGGCCGGTTAGAAACAATACAGGCCCGCTACTGGGATATCAGTGGCGGACCTGCTTAACTATAAAATGTGTCATTTGACAGTTTTACCGAGTCCTTGTGCCACAGCAGCCTCTACATCGCTCATCTGGTCGCCGGGTTCAAAGCGTTTGATTACTTTTCCATCGGTCGAAATCAGGAACTTTGTGAAGTTCCAGCGTATGTTGTTCTTGTTCTCAGCATTGGCTTTCAGATAGGTGTATAGGGGTATCTCTTTTTCTCCATTCACATCAATCTTGTCAAACTGAGTAAACTTGACATGATAATTTGTAGAGCAGAACTCCTTGATTTCAGATATGGTGCCGGGTGCCTGCTGACCAAACTGGTTACATGGAAAATCCAGTATCTCGAATCCCAGGTACTAATCATTGTGCAAGTGTCAGTTGAATCTATTTTCTTTTTAACTTGCTGACATGAAAGGAAAACTGTAATTTCGTGGAATTAATAATGTTTTTACAAATATTGCCATACAATTATGAGAAAAGATAAACTAACTCTTATTTCAACGCTTTTAATATGTACTACAGCTGTTTTTGCGCAGGCACATCAATCTGAAGCCGCCGTTCGTGCTCTCAGGGAGGATCTTACGCGTGCAGGAAATAATACAAATTCTTACGAGTTTAAGGAGATTCATGACACCAAGCCGCCTAAGGGGTATAAACCATTTTATATAAGTCATTACGGCCGTCATGGCTCACGTTCCAACTGGGGCGGGAGTTCATATGAAGGTGTTATCTCGACATTGGAGACGGGAAAGCAGATGGGTATATTGACTCCAGGCGGAGAAACTCTGCTTGTGGCTGCCCGCAAGGTGCTTGAATCCTACGATGGCATGGACGGCAGACTGACTCAAAAAGGGGTGCGCGAGCATACGGCAATAGCTGAGCGAATGTACAAACGTTACCCTGCAGTATTCAAAGGAAAAAAGCATGTACGTGCTTTCGGAAGTACTGTACAACGCTGTCTTATAAGCATGAATGCATTTACGACATCACTTGTACGCCAGAATCCAAATCTGTACTTCTATCTTGACACCGGTGAAAAATTCATGGATTATCTGGATAATGAACGTGGCTGGCAGTCAAAGACTGCAGCTGCTTCAATGGCGGCCAGAGAGGCACTTGCCGGTCTGCCTGATGACACATTGGGCGTACTGTCTCTTTTATTCACTGATGTGACAAAGGCTCGCACTTTTGTGAAGAGTGCTCGTAATCTGACCGAGAATGTTTGGAACACAGCCATCATAGCTGAGGATTTTGATATTGAGGAAAACCTGTTCAGTCTTCTTCCTTTTGATGCTATCTATAAGCGTTGGGCACAGAGCAATGTGTCGCTTTATGCTGGTCACTGTAATTCTGTGGAGTCTGGCGATGACCGCATTCCTATGGCCAAATCCTGCGTGGAGGATATCGTCGCAAAGGCAGATGAGTGTATAGCCACAGGCCAATATGCCGCGGATCTCCGCTTCGGACATGATTATCCGCTGATGGCGCTTGTCAGTTATCTTGGTATAGAGGGGGTAGGCGAGCGCATACCTGCTGACCAAATTTGTGATCGTTGGCTTGGATTCTGGAATATACCTATGGGTAGTAATCTGCAGATGATTTTCTATCGAAATAAAGAAGGTGACGTCCTCGTAAAGTTCCTTTATCAGGAACAGGAAACACGCTTGCGTGGTCTGGAACCTTATGACGGCCCATATTACAAGTGGGAAACTGTCAAGGCTAATCTGGAGGGCTACAAACGTAATTGAATATAGACCAGCTCTTTTTCAGTCAGCTTTCTGTTATTGGTTCAGATTTCCAGAAATGAGTAGCCGTCGCCGGGATGGGTAATGAGATTGTCAGCATACGGTTCAATCTTTTTACGGATCCTGGTTATGTTAACATCGACCGTACGTGCGTTCACTATTACATCATCAGGCCAGATGGTTTGGAGCAGTTGCTCACGTGAATACACCGTACCGCGGTTCTCAAGGAAAAGTTTCAGCAGTTCGTACTCAGTCTTGTTAAATGCAACCGTGTGTCCGTCAACGGATACTGTCTTGCTGTCGGTATCTATCTGTATGCCTTTATAGCGGATTCCGTTACGTGTGGCACGCAGACGTGATTCCACAACGTTGATTATGTAATCTCCGTTTTTTTCACATTCACTTATCAGGTCGGAAAAAACGGTTCCGCTGTCATAGCCGTACACATGTTGGTCAAGATTGTTTATATTCCATTGTTTGAGACGGTTACGGCAACCGTTAATGCTGTTCTCTATCTCTTCGGATAGCGTAATGTCATACTCCTCGCGGCGACCAGCCAAAAGCTCATTCATACGTGTAAGAGCCTGATCTACCAATCCGAACATTTGCTGTACTCCGGTTTCCTGTTCTTCATTGAAATCAATCTTGTTCTCCTGCTTGCGGCGCATGATGCGTGCCATTGAAAAACAACTGTCACCAATGGATTCAAGTTCGCTTATCTGGCGGAGCATAGCGCGTATCTTTTCTTTTGTATCATCAGACAGGTGAGCATCGCCTACATCTCCCAGATATTTGCCAATCTCCTGTTCCAAGAGGTCGCTGCAATCCTCTGTTTTTTGTATGCGCTCAAACAACTTCTTGAATTCCTGTTCATCAGTAGTGACGTAAAGGTCTTTCACCAGTTGGAACATGTGTTGCATTTTCTGTCCGAAGTTTACTATCTCCTTCTGCGCCTGGAGGACTGATATTTCAGGTGTCTTCATGATACCTCCACGAATGAACTGGAGGCGGAACTCATCCTCTTCGTCTGTCTTTTTGGACTTGATGATTCTGCATACCAGTTTTTCCAGTTGGGGAATGAAACCAATAAGCATCGAGGTGTTGATCACATTGAATGCAGTATGAAAAGTGGCGAGTGCGAATGTGAGCCTGGCAGGGTCAACTGCATCAGTGGCATCATCTATTCCAACCACGCGGCAGACAGTGCGAACAAACGGGAAAAATAAGATGAGGACCCAGATAACGCCAAACACATTGAACAGCAGATGCGCCATAGCTGCGCGTCTGGCCTGCGTATTGGCCGAAAGTGCCGCCAGGTTTGCGGTAAGAGTGGTACCTATGTTTTCACCCATAACCAAAGCGATACCTTGGAATATTGAAATAGCTCCGGTTGAACAAAGTACCATGGTGATAGCCATTAGGGCGGCTGAAGACTGGGCTATGCATGTGAGTATGGCACCTATGAGAAGGAACAGCAGAATTGTGCTATAGCTGCCTGAGTCAAATGATGAAAAAAAGTCTACTACTGCCGCGTTACTGGCCAGATCCATCTCGCGGCCGGTCTGATTGAGCATTCCCAACGAAAAGAGCAAAAAGCTTATACCAAAAAGAAAATCACCCACATAACGGTGTTTTCCTATCTGTATAAGTACGATGCCTATCAAAAATGCAGGCCAGACAAGATTGGAAATGTTAAATGAAAATCCTGCCGACATAATCCATGCACTGAGCGTTGTGCCGATGTTGGCTCCCATAATGACCGATATGGCCTGGCTCAAAGTAAGAAGCGCTGCATTTACAAATGACACGGTCATAACAGTGGTGGCAGCAGATGACTGTACGGCTACTGTAACAAGAGCTCCTGTCGCTACACCGGAGAACCGGTTTGTGGTCATTGCGCCCAATAAGTGACGCAGTTGTGGACCCGCCATCTTCTGTAATGCCTCACTCATAACTTTCATACCGTATATGAGCAGTGCGATAGAGCCCAACAGTTTCAATATGATTAACATTTCCTACAATTTGATTTCAATGCAAATTTACGGTAAAAATCCCATCTCTGAAAGGCCTTGCATTATTAATTGTAACATAATCTTAACATCCATACGTTTTCCTTGGGGACATCTGTATTCTACACACTTAAGTCTGTTTTTATCTCCAATCGGTTGATAAGTTGCATGTGCATTGATAAGTGATGTGATGAAAAAGTAATATATTCGCGCTACATTATATATGTGAGAATCAAATATTATCAATATGGACAAGAAGATTGAAATGAATCCTAACCTGCTGGTGCGCTTTCTGGGTAAGCCGGCAAGTGAATTTACGTGCGATGACATAATCCGTTACTGCCGCGAGAATGCGGTGCAGTTCATAAACCTGCACTACTGCGGATGGGACGGCAAGCTCAAGACCCTGAACTTTGTAATCAACAGTGCAGAGCATCTGGAGAGTATACTCCAGGCTGGAGAGCGTGTGGACGGCTCCAGCCTGTTTCCCTTCATCGAGGCCGGCAAGAGTGACCTTTATGTGCTGCCGCGCTACAAGACCGCATTTGTGAACCCGTTTGCCGAAGTTCCTACAGTTGACCTGCTGTGTTCATATTTTGACCGTGAGGGCAACCAGTTTGAAAGTAGCCCCCAGTACATATTGCACAAGGCTCACAATGAGTTCAAGGCAGTGACAGGCCTGGAGATGCAGGCTATGGGTGAGCTTGAGTACTATGTAATCTCCGAGGCCGAGGACCTCTATCTCACTCCCGATCAGCGTGGCTATCATGAGAGCGCTCCGTTCTGCAAGTTCCAGGATTTGCGTACCGAGGCCATGAAGCTGATTGCCCAGTGTGGCGGTCTGATCAAGTACGGTCACAGTGAGGTGGGTAACTTTACCCAGGACGGCAAAATTTATGAGCAGAACGAGATTGAGTTCCTGCCTACCGATATAGAGGATGCTGCCGACCAGCTGGTGGTTGCCAAATGGGTTATGCGTCAGTTGGCTTACCAGTACGGCGTAACCCTGACATTCGCTCCCAAGATTACCGTTGGCAAGGCCGGATCGGGCATGCATGTACACTGCAAGTTTACACGCAACGGTGAGTCTGTAATGACCCGTGACGGTGAGCTGACCGATGAGTGCCGCAAGGCTATAGCCGGATATATGGTGGCCGGAACGTCACTGCCTGCATTCGGTAACCCGCATCCGCTGTCGTTCATGCGTCTGGTTCCGCATCAGGAGGCTCCCACATCACTCTGCTGGTCTTTCTCCAACCGAAGTGCTCTGGTCCGCGTTCCGCTGGGCTGGCTCAAGCGTATGGATATGGCGGCCAAGTGCAATCCATTGGAGAAGGCGCAGGATAAGGATTTCAGCTACAAGCAGACATTCGAGTGGCGTGCCAGCGACGGTTTTGCCGACACCTATCTGCTGATGGCCGCACTCTGCTGCGCCGCCCGTCACGGATTTGAGATACCCGATGCCCTGGCAGTGGCTGACAAGACATACGTGGGTCTGGGCGTGAACATTCACGATGAGAAGAACCGCGCTGTGCAGGAGGCTCTGGAGCAGCTGCCCGGCTGCTGCGTGGAGGCTGCCAGGGAGTTGCAGAAAGACCGCGCCATCTATACCTCACGTGGTGTGTTCTCGGACAGCATTGTGGATTACCTCATTAAATTCCTGACCGATTTCCATGACGAAACCCTTAGGAGCCAGCTGGACTCAAAGGGCCTGCTCAAACTGGTTGAGGAGAGTATTGACAAAGGCTGATGTTAAGGGCGCAGCAGTGGAACAGCCAGATATGGCTAAGCGGGTGGTGGAAAGCATCGGTCTCGCGCGGCGGTGATGCCAAACGGGCGTTGCTGGCCAAGGTGTTCATGCACAATCTGGATATTTTCCGTGACGGGGCATACCGCACGGAGACGGACCGTGTGGTAACGCTACCTGTTAGCGGCCAGTTCCTGGATGACGCTGTTATGTTCTCCGCGCCCATCGAGTGTGCAAAAGGGGACAGGCCCCAATTGCACATTTTGCAAAAACGTGCAATTGGGGCCTGTCCCCTTTTGCACGTTTTGAATCAGGATTGTATTCTGGTAACACGGGATTTGGTGGAGCAGGGATACAACCCGGCGTTGCTGAACATGGCCAGCCTGTATCATCCCGGTGGCGGGGTGCTGACAGGCGCGAGTGCACAGGAGGAGGAACTGTGCCGCCGCAGCACACTGGTAATATCACTATATCAGTTTTCACTGCCCGGTGGCCGATACGGTGACCTGGCCGATATGGTGGGCGTAAAACGGCGTGCCGAACGGTATCCGATGGACAATATGTACGGCGGTATATACAGTCCGGGAATAACATTCTTCCGCGCCACAAAGGATGAGGGTTATGCTCTGCTGGACAAGCCATTCCAGGCTGCCGTTATATCGGTGGCATCACTTAATTACAATCCCAAGCACGGACACAACTCACTTGATGAAAACGGCAATATTCCGGAAAGTGACAAGCCTGTGCTTAAAGAGAAGATACGCACCATACTGCGCATAGGTACATTAAAGGGACATGACAGCCTGGTACTGGGTGCCCTGGGTTGCGGGGCGTTCTGCACTCCGCCTGCCCAGATGGCCCGGCTGTTCCATCAGGTCCTGGACGAGGAGGAGTTCCTGGGCCGTTTCAGAAAGATTGTATTTGCAATCATTGATTCACCTTCAAGCAACAATTACAAACCGTTCCAGAAAGAGTTTAAATAAAAAGGACTTTATGACAGAAACCGATTACCGACAGATTGATCTCGCCGGGTGGACTAAGGTGGGAGAGGGAGGCAACGGCAGCACTTATCAGAACACTACAGTACCTGATGTACTCCTGAAACTGAACAATGACCGTTCCAATGACCTGGCATCGGTTAAAATTGAATTTGACCAGTCCTGCGCTGTGGCCGATCTGGGACTGCCCACTCCCGCTATGTATGAGATTGTGCGCGTAGGCCATGCTTATGCGGCCATATCGGAGCGTATCAAGGACAAGAAATCACTGTTCCGTATATGCCACGATGAGCCTGAGCGCATTGATGAGATGGCGGTGCTGTTTTGTAATCTGGGCAAGCAGCTGTTTGGGACTGAATGCAACACGGCCTTTTTCCGGAGCCGCAGGCAGACTGCACTCCAGGGCATTGACAATGCCGGTTTCATAAGCCGTAAAAACAGGGAAATATTACGTGCTTTCGTGGAGAGTGTTCCGGAGAGTACAGGCTGTGTTCATGGCGACTTTCAGGGCGGAAACATTATACTGTCTGGCGAAAAGCCTTACTGGATTGACCTGGGCAGGTTCGCTTACGGTGATCCCATGTTTGATATAGGACATCTGTATCTTTCATGTGTGGTTTATTCAAGCATGAAAAAGGCCAGGGATATCTTCCACATGGAAAAGGAGCAGCTACTCAGGTTCTGGGATGTGTTTGCACGTACATATACCGGACAGGATGACCATTCCGAGTTTGACCGGCAGGCTGCAAGATTTGCAGCTGTAGATATTGCGGTACGTACGATTTATGCCAATCCGTCTTTTTTGGAGGGCTTGTTCTTCAGATTCCAGCTGAACAGCCTTATGCCCAATTTTTAATGAATAAACGGATCATCAATACAGCAATATTGTTTTTCATGACTATTTCTTCCTCAACCCAAGCCCAACAGTTCATCCCTGTAAAAGGTATAGTAAATGCACGTGACCTGGGCGGTTATACTACTTCCGATGGACGGATCATACGTTCAGGGTTGCTCATTCGTGCAGCATCACTTGCCGATGCCACTGATGCTGATCTTAATTATCTTAAACAGATTCCGGTAGCCAAGGTTGTTGATTTCAGGCAGGATTTTGAACTTTCGGGGCGTGAGGACAGAATTATTCCAGGAGCGGAGTATGTACGTATCCCCATTAACAGCAATGGCAATGCAATGGATGATGAGGAGACCGTAGGGATAAAGAAACAGAAGAAATTTGATGTCAGGAAACTGATAATGATAGCTGCCTTCAACAAAAAAGCGCAGCAGGTGGCTCGTGACCTCTATCCCAATATGGTTACTCTTGAATCTTGTCAGAAGAGGTTTGCCAGATTCTTGCGAATATTAGTGGATAGTTCCGACAGTGGAGCCGTATTTTTCCATTGCACGCAGGGCAAGGACCGTACCGGATTGGCCTCGGCTTACATTCTGGCTGCCCTTGGGGTGGACAGGGAGACAATCATCGCTGATTTTGACGCAACGAATGCTGTTTATGCAAAGGATGTAAAGCGTCTGTCGCGCCGCGTCCGTTTCTGGGGAGGTAAGGAGGATGAATTAGGTGTCGTAAAGGCATTCATCGGAGCCAACACTGAAAACTTCATCAAGACACTTGACCTGATAGATACCCGCTACGGATCAATGGAAAACTACCTGAAATGTCCGCTTGGCCTCTCGGATGCCGACATCGCTATACTAAGAGAAAAATATTTAACGCATTAGGGACAGTCCCCACTGCTCAACTTTTGAATATAACTATGAACTATCAGAAAATAATTCTTGAAGAATATGTAAAGACCGGCGAGGGAGGTCAGGGTGTGGCTTATACCCACAAGACCGATAAGCGCCTCGCCAAGTTGTACAACCCCGGATTTGAGGCCGATGTGGCCGTGGAGGAATTTGGGGCAGCTCTGGCCATGTATGAGCTGGGTATCCCTACACCCCGTCCCTACAGGCTTATAACCGATGGCGAGAGGGTAGGTGCCGAGTATGAGCTGATTGAGAACAAGCGCTCGTTTGCCCGTATCATATCGCAGGAACCCGACAGGATGGAGGAGGTGAGCCTTACCTTTGCCCGTGTGGCCCGTGAGCTTCATGCCGTCAAGGCCGATACCTCTAAACTGCCGTCCATGAAAAAGAGGATGCAGGACTTCTATCACAAGGATGGTGTGGTGCCCGGATTCCTGAGAGACAAGGTGCTGCCTATTCTGGATACCATACCTGATACTCCCTATTGTCTGCATGGTGATATGCAGATAGGTAATATAATTACCGACGGGCGCCGCAACCTGTGGATTGATATAGGCCAGTCTGCATACGGTGCTCCCGAATGGGACCTGAGCCTGTGCTGGCGTATCAGTCAGATTGCAGACCCGGCGCGCACAGACCAGCTCTTCCATCTTACACCAGAGCAGATGCAGCAGCACTGGAATATATTTGCCCAGGCATATTATGGCACCGCTCCTCAGGAGATGGGCTCGATAATCCGCAAACTACTGCCTTATGCTGCCATAAAATCGGCATACATGTACTATCTTACATTTCATCAGCCCATGGCCGACGATATGGCTCACCGCCTGTCGGACTCAATGCTTATATAAAAATAGGGTCTGAAAACTCTAATCGGCAACCTTGCGTCACTCTTTAGGGTGAACCGGTCGGATGGCGCGACCAACGGAACGAACCAGAGCGGAGACTTTTATCTCATTTGATTTAAAGTGCAGTTGCCAGGCCATTTCGGAACTTGAAGGACCAAGTGAACCGGACCAATAGTATGCAGAGGTGTCGGAGTACAGTAAACGGGTATCGAGTCTCATTCCTGTAATGGGCAGGAAGATGGAGTTGCCGTTAGTGCCGGTAACCTTGTAACCTGAAACCCCATTCAATGTGGTCCATTCCCACTTGCATTTGTCAACCAGTTCCTGAAATTCATCTTTGGTAGGCATTCGCCAGCCGCCGCCCCATAGTCTGTGGGCTGCGTCATCATACTGATCCAGTACGGTTCTGCTGTTCTTATTGTATTTCCTGAATTCGCGGTCAAAATAATTTCTCTCATAGGTCTTCTTGGTCTGGGTCTCTCCCCAGGCAAAGAAGCTGCCGCATTCATGGGGTTCACCCGTGCCGATGTTGCATACAGCCCACTTGACACTGAGTCCCAGATCTACAGCCTTCCTGGCCTGGCTTTTTGCCGCTATGATGATGGAGTCCCTGCTGT
>DBYG01000014.1:1606-5210 GCA_002310175.1 Bacteroidales bacterium UBA1192 | reverse complement strand
AGTTTTGAGACCATATCGGCCTACGGCAAGAATGCGGCTTTGCCCCATTATTCGACCGTCCGCGGGCAGGATGCAGTGCTTGAGCCGCACGGACTCTATCTGAATGACAGCGGCGCCCATTACACATACGGAACGACCGATATAACACGCACCGTTCCGCTGGGTCCTCTTACTGACCTGGAGCGTGAGGATTATACACTTGATATGATGGCCATGATAGATCTGGCCATGGCGCTTTTCCCCGAAGGTACGCCCGGTTGCCGTATTGACGCCATTGCCCGACGTCCGTTGTGGAATGCTATGCGCAACTTCGGTCACGGAACCGGTCATGGGGTGGGGAACGTGCTCTCCGTTCATGAGGGCCCGCAGTCCATTCGCCAGAACCTCAAGGACCAGCCTATGCTGCCTGGAATGATTACGTCCGATGAACCCGGAATTTACCGTGAGGGATTCCATGGAATACGTCATGAGAATATGATCCTGTGCTGCCGGAAGGGGGAGAATGAGTTCGGCCGATGGCTGGGATTCGAGACCCTGACAAGAACGTATCTGGATACATCGGCCCTTGATTTTTCAATGATGGACAGACGCGAAATTGAGTGGCTGAATAATTTTAACCGCACCGTATACGATGAGGTGAGTCCTTATCTGACGGCGGACGAAAAGGAATGGCTCAAAAATAAAACGTTGCCTGTTAAAATTTAAAGTTATTGAAAATCAACATTTTGAATTATTCAGAAGGGTTCTTTGAAAAATTCTTCTGAATAATTTTTCTATTACTATCCTGTTGCTGAAAAAATTTTGGCTACCTTTGCGCCGTATTTATATATAAAGGCCAAATTTCTGTTGATGAAGATTCAAGCTGTTTTTTTGTACTTACCATGTGTAGCCAGTTTTTTCTGGTTCCTTTCTTATCTTCTTTTTACTCCCAAGGGTTCTTCTTACCGTAAACTGTCACAGTTTCTTTTGGTATTTTCGCTGTTCCTGCTTTTTACCATACTGTCACTGGACAATGACGCATTCATGCTGATGCAGTTTACACTGTTCAAGCAGGTGACTGCCCTGATGATGATACCCTTCTTCCTTAAATATATAAAGACGCTTGAAGGAAAAAGGCCCTCGGGTGTGTTTTATAATATATTGAGCGTAGTTCCGTATGTTCAGCTTATGGTTGGTATAGAGTCCGTTTACTCAGTCGGTTATGAGACCGCGGTAGGTATTCTGGTTGATTCTTATACATTCCAGGGCCCCATGTTCCCGTATCTGCTGGACCGCAGCCAGATACTGTTCTATGCGTGCTATACCTATATGTTCAAGGGGTTGCTTCTGGCAAATTTCCTGCTTTTCTCTATCAATCTGATGAAATGCGCCGTAAGCGGTGTCTGCAATATAAAACAGGTTTGGGGATTTCTGTTCAAACGCAGAATGGCACCCGTCAGACCGGTTCAGTTCTTTATGTCACTCCTGCTTTTCCTGGTAGTTGTTTCAGCACTCATTCTGGGAAAGGATAATTCATTGGATACCATTCCGCTGACCGCTCTGGGTTCTATCCTGGTGGCATTATTTGTCTCCATGATTGCTTTTGTGGGTACTGCAGGTTCTCAGGAGTATCACTCAATTCCGGGCTTGCTGAATTCTGTCAGGTTCGGAAGGAAGACCGATGATGAAGAGACTGCGTTTGAGGAGGTCCTGAAACCTTCAGAGGTGGCTCCAGGTAAAGATTTCGCCACTGAAAAGCGGACTGAAGATATTGTATTACATGTTACGGATGCCGCGAAAGAGGAGGCTTTGGAGAAACTCCGTGAGACTATCAGTGTGAAACTTGAAAAGTTTGTGGTTGAGGATAAACTGTATCTCAAGCATGATCTGACGCTCAACAATGTGGCTGACAAGCTGGGCGTATTCAAGGATGAACTCTCTGATTATATTAATTATAGGTATGACATGTCTTTTCAGAACTACATCAATATGCTGCGTATATCATATGCAGAGAAGTATCTGATGAGTCATGACCGTGTAACCCAGAATGAGATAGCCATGGAGTGCGGTTTCTCCGGTGCTTCTTCGTTCAACTCGGCTTTCAGCAAGAAAAACGGGGTAACCCCTAAGATCTGGAAGGACAGGCAGTTGGAACTGCTTAAGAATCAGGAGGCCTGAGGCATAATCACCGTCCGACTAAAAAAAACAAGAGACTCGCTGCACAGCGGGTCTCTCGTTCTCAATAGTCCTTTTCCAATAATTGAAATTTAGATGAACCGGTTTCACAACCAATCTTCTCTCTCCTTGTTTGCACTACAAATATATGTCATATTTTTGATTCGCGCGCTACATTATTAAAAAAAATGGGCGATTTCTTAATTTTTTTATGATTTGGGAATGTTTTTTGTGAATATGTTAGGCTGATGGGGCTCGGCGATCTGCCGGTGGGATAAAAAAGCAGGGAAGCGGGACTTCACAGTTCCGCTTCCCTTAAAATAAAATCTAATACCATGAAAAACACGTAGCAAAGATATAATCCCGAATTGTTATTTCCAAGAGATATGGAGTTTTTTTCTTAATTTTGTGCTACAATAGGTTTTAGACAGTAAAATGGGTACCAGAAAGCTTTATACGGCTGATAATATTAAATCCTATAAGGTAGAAGAGGAGACTACGCTGCTTCCTTTTCTGATTAAATCCTTACCTAATCTGAGCCGTACCGAGGTCAAGTCGATGCTTAAGTACAAGCATATAGGGATAAAGGGTTCGGCTGTTACGCAGTTTGATACTCCGCTTATGCCCGGTGATAGCGTAGAGGTCAATTTCGGACGTTCTTTCTATCAGTTCAACAACCCGCAGGTGAAGGTCCTGTATGAGGATAAGTACATGGTGGTAATAGAAAAGGCATCCGGCCTTCTTTCTGTAGCCAATGACAATGCGCGTGAAAAGAACGCCTTCCACATTGTCCGTGACTATGTCCGCCATTCAAATCCTGAGGCTGAACTCTATGTATGCCACCGCCTTGACCAGTATACTTCAGGTATCCTTCTCTTCTCAAAGGATCAGGATATGATGCTTGAGATGCGTTCCAACTGGGATTTTTATGTTAAGGAGCGCAAGTACATCTGCGTGACTGAGAACATTCCGCCCAAGAATGAGGATACTATAGAGAGCCTTCTGACTCAGAATGACCATATGCAGGTGTTCTCTACCAATGACCAGGAGAACGGCCGTCTTGCCATTACCCATTACAGGGTGATCCAGACCCGCGGACGCTATGCTCTTGTGGACGTTGAGATTTTTACCGGTAAGAAGAACCAGATCAGGGTTCATATGTCTGAAATGGGCTGCCCCATAGCTGGTGACATTAAATACGGAGCCGAGACAAATCCGGCCCGTCGCCTCATGCTCCATAACTACCGTCTTGCATTCATCCATCCGGTTACGGGCGAACTGATGAGATTCTCGCTTCCCACACCTGTGGTATTTAGAAAACTGACAACTCCAGATAAATGAAAAAGAGTTACAAGCCGGGTACAATGATCTACCCTCTGCCGGCAGTCCTGGTAAGCTGCGGCGCCACCCCGGAAGAGTATAATGTGATGACCGCCTCATGGACCGGAAC